>NZ_MZGU01000003.1 GCF_003111605.1 Methanobrevibacter woesei
AAGGGTAGGTTATCCACGTGTTACTGAGCCGTACGCCACGAATCTAAATTCGTTCAACTTGCATGGCTTAATCGAATCCCAATAGCAGTAGCATCTGCCAGGATCAAACAGAATTGAAAAAAGCAGATTTACATACTAATGAAGTACAAAAACTACATAAAGTAATAGACAGGATAATGCACAAAATTTGTTAACAAAAATTGTAACCAAATTTCACCACATCTACAAAACCAACATCATACCTGAAAAAATCAAGTACTCATAAAAACATGCATTATAAAAGATATATTCAGTAATGAAAATATCTGTATAATCATAATTAACTATAGCTACATGCGGAAAAGCAACCATCATAGCCAAAATTGCATAACACAATAAGCTTAGGTCATCGCCATATAACACATAGCACATCTAATAGTGAGGGAAGTTTTATACACAAATTCATTTTAAAAATATTGCAAAAATATTTTAATAAAACTAATAGCTAATTATATTTTAATAAAGCATGAATTAAAAATAATCAATCACTATCTATAAAAAATAGTAAAAAAGAAATGAAGTTAGGATAATAATTTAATGTAAATAATTTTTTAAAAGAAAATTCTAACTTTAACAACAAAAAAATAAAATTAATCTTATTATAAATATCTGGCAACAATAAAACTTGAAATTACAAAATCATATATAAAGTTATCTATTTACTTATATAACTCTAAAAAAAATAGTGAAAAATAAAAAAAAGAATAAAAAAATTAGTCTTTCTTCTTTATAACTGAAATTACTCTTGTTAAACTTCTATGCATTTTAATATGATACTGTTCCATTAGTTGAAAACCAACTTCATCAATCATCGGTTGGAGATCAACATAATGAGGACTTGCCATGCATAAAAAAGCATCATCCTTCATATTACTGTAAATTGAATGGAAAAATTCATTGAAGATTTCATCCCCATCAATATCTCCAGTTGATGTTGAAATCCCATATGGTGGATCAGTTACTACAGAATCAACTTTCTCATACATTTTAAGCTCGCGAACATCAACATTAAAAGTTCTATAATTTTCAATTCCACAGTACTCTAAATTAATAGCTGTCCCATTTTTCATTTTCCAATTAACATCAGAACCTGCAACTTTACATCCTATAAGACCTGCTTCAATTAGTATTCCTCCAGTACCACAAAATGGATCCAATACTAAATCTCCTTCACAAACACGTGATAAATTTACCATACATCTTGCTAATTTTGGACTCATGGATCCTGGGTAAAAGAAAGGTCTTTTATGAGGTTTAATCTCTTCAAAATGTTTTTTATTTAATTTAAATCTTTCAATAGCTAAAAATATATTATCCTGATATGCAACCAATCTTACCAAGGAATTTGGATTTTCTAATTTAACTTTAATATCAGTATCATTAACATTAGATAAAATAAGTGACCCTACTTCCCTTTCACAGCCTACAGTGTCAATATCAGAGCTAAATCTTTTCAATCTAACAGCAAAGTTATCTTTAATATACTCTTGCCAGTTTACTTTTAGGATTTCCTCTTCAAGAGATTCATATTTAAACTTAGATATAACTTCATGTACTTCATGAGTGTATCCCAATCTTCTAACGAATAGCTTATAATATTTTTCTAAATTTTCATCTGAGATATCTCTAAGTATAACTAAACCTTCAGTTATTATATCTAAAGTTCCTTCAATATTTTCACACTCAATAACTGCTTTTAATTCAGCAATTGGTAATTTAGGATGTTCCTGAGACTGTATAAATAGTAATTCCATAAATTCACCTTAAAATCCAAAAATTTTTGATACTTTCTTAATAAAAAAACTAGGAATTATCTTAAATAATAATCCTCTTTTAATAATTTCTTTTACAAGTACTGACTGATTATCCATATCTCCATATTTTGAGATTAACTGTTCACAATTATTTTCTTTCAATTTAATGAAGAAGTAATCTAAATCTTCATTAGAAAATATATTTAAAGTTTTTTGAACTTTAAATTGATATTTCAATTCCTTAAGATATTTTTTATAAAATTTTTTAGGATACTCCTTTAATAAATCTATATTATCCTGATTAATAGCTTTTATAATAATATCAGAAGCAATTTTACATGCATCAAAGCCTAAAATTAAACCTCCACCAGTTGTAGGCTTTATTTCACAGGCTGCATCACCTACCAAAATCCCTCTTTTTTCAACTAATTTATGATTTTGACTAAAAATAGGGATTGCTCCTTTATATTTTTCTAATAGTGAAATATCTTTATTTTTAAAGTTATTTTCTAAAAATGAATTAAGTATTTGATTTTGCTGTTTATAATCATGATTTGAAAATAATCCTATTCTAAATAGATTATCTTCTGTAGGAATAATCCATAAAAACCCCGGAAAAATATCTTGATGAACATAAGTATCTACATAATCACTAAAATCTTCATTATTTGCTTGCCTATAACTGTTAATAGCTTCATCTGAAATTTTAACAAGCAACTGAGATGCATTAAATGTTTCAGGTGCATTTCCAAAAGATTTTGATACTTCAGATTTATAACCATCTGCACCAACAACAATTTTAGAAGATATTCTCTCATTATTGGCAAAAGTTATGATTCCATTATCTAAATCAACACCAGTAACTTTTTGATTTATAAATTGAACACCATTGTTAATAGCCCTTTTAAAAAGAAATTGATCATATGCAACACGATCTATTACATATGCAGCATCTTCTTCTTTTTGAACTTTTAAAATATTATTATCTGTATGTAAATAGGCTCCTTTAACTTTATTTATAATCAGTTCTTCAGGAATTTCATTAAAATTTATAATTGCCCTATTTACAATCCCTGCACATTGAAGAGGATAACCTATATTCTTCTTTTTATCAATAATGCAGATTTTTAAATTGTTATTAGAAGATAAATAATATGCTAAAGTAGACCCAATTGGTCCAGCACCTACAATAGCTATATCAAAATCCATGTTATACCTCAAGAAAAATTATTTTTTAAATTTATCAAAATGTCTTTGAACAATAGTGTTTCTATCATCAAAAGATTTATTTTTAGATTCTTTTTTAGAAAAATCATCCCTATTTTCTTCTAAATAATAATCCATTTCATCATAATCATTATAATAGGGTTCTGAATCTTCATATTCCTGATTATTATATTCCTCACTATAAGAGCTGGAATCATCATAATTATCATTATAACCTTCAAATTTATAAGAACCATCAAGATGCTTCATTGCACTATCAATATTCCTCTCTAAGTTATTATCTCCATCATAATACTCATAATCATATTTTTTATATTTTTTATGAGAGTTATTTTGATAATTTAAATCTTCAGGATAGTACTCATAATTATTTTGACCTTTTGAGTGATTTTGTTCCTTGTAATAATCATTAGCAGAAGAATATCCTCTTTCATATTTATTATCATATTGAGGTTCTTCATAATAATTTTCAGAATATTGGCGTTCATCATAATAATTATCTGGAATCTCTTCATTCATGTAAGGCCTGTATTCATCAGCATTATAACCTTCCTCTTCAAAAAGATTTCTGGGAGGATTATTCCTTTTATTGAACCTGGATTTATGTTTTTTAGAGGATTTTCTAAGGTTTCTAGGAGGCTGTTCTCCATATTGATTATTAAAATCATTGAATCCCCTATCATTAAATCTGAATCTGTTCATCTCATCAAATAGAATTTCTTCAACTTCACCAGGAGATGAAATATTGGCTATTTCCATTTGATTATTATCATATGCACTGAAAATACTTACAGTTCCAATATTTAAAAGCCTTTCAATAATATTTTGAGAAGTGTTGATATCCTGAATAGTATTATAGGGCATATAACTTTTTTTTGTGTTTAATAAACCTTTTTTAACAATGATTCTTCTATCAGTCAAGGTATAAGAAATAGAATACCATGAAAGCAGTTGCCATATAATATACAAAATAAGTATAAAAATAATTACAAAAAGTGCAATGGCAGTGTAATGGGTTAAACCAACATTAATATAAGAAATTAAGTAAACCTGCATATTTCCAATGTAAGAAATTACTGGAGATGCAACTGATAAAATAATAATTAATAAAATAATACCTAAAATAGCTTTTTTACAGCCTAAAATCATATTAGGTCTTGTTTCATAGATAATCCTTTCATTAGCTATTTTATCATTTTTATTAAACAACATAATTGTATATATTAGTTAACTTTATAATAAAGTTTTATGAAAAAAAGTAAATTTGAAAAATAAGCCTCAGCTCGCCCATCATTCATCACATATCAGAGCTCATAGGGTTCATCATTGGCTTATTTTATAGTATAAATATTTATTAACTTATCCAAACATTACCCCAGCTTCTTCTGGGAAGTTATCTTGATTTGAATCAACAACTTTATCAACAGCGTCCATAAAGTCAGCAACAGTTACTTTATCACGTTTTTCACGGATTGCAAACATACCTGCTTCAGTACAAACTGCTTTCAAATCAGCTCCAGAGAGACCGTCAGTTAATGAAGATAGTACATCAAGATCTGCTTCTTCATCTAAAGCCATTTTTTCTGTATGGATTTTTAAGATTTCTTTTCTTCCTTCATCATTAGGTAATGGAACTTCAATAAACCTGTCAAAACGTCCTGGTCTTAAAAGTGCAGGATCTAAAATATCTGGCCTATTAGTAGCACCGATAATTCCAATATCACCACGAGATTCAAATCCATCAAGTTCGGCTAATAGCTGCATTAAAGTTCTTTGAACTTCTCTATCTCCACTGGTTGAACTTTTAAGTCTTTTAGCTGCAACTGCATCAAGTTCATCAATGAATATAATAGCTGGTGCCTTTTCTTTTGCAAGCTCAAATACTTCACGAACAAGCCTTGCACCTTCACCAATATATTTTTTAACAAATTCAGATGCCACAATTTTAATAAAAGTAGCATTAGTTTCATTTGCTACAGCTTTAGCTAATAAAGTTTTACCAGTTCCTGGAGGTCCATATAATAAGATACCTTTTGGAGGGTCAATACCTATTTTTTCAAATAATTCTGGTTCTTTAAGAGGTAACTCTACAGTTTCTTTTACCTCTACAATTTGATCTTCAAGACCTCCAATGGTCTCATAAGTAACATCAGGTTTTGTTTCAATTTCCATACCTGAAACATTTTTATCTTTCTCTGATGGTAAAATTTCAACAATACCAAATGTTTGTTGATTTAAAGCAACCCTTGAACCTGGTACTAACAATTTTTCATCTAAAAATTTAGAGTATTTAACTAAAAAGCTTGGACCAGTGCTGCTTTTAACTGTCATTCTATTATCATCAAGGATTTCAGTAATAGTAGCTAATACAAGTGGAGGAGATCTAAATCTTTCTACTTCAGCTCTTAAAGATTTTGCTTCTCTTTCTAACCTAATTTTTTCATTTTCAATTAGAACTTTATCTTTTTCTAATTTTCTAACCTTCCACATTAGGTTACTTTTAGTACGAGCATTTTCATCTTTTAATGAGCTAATCTCGTCCCTCATTGAATCAATTTCATCAATTAAATCTTTTTTAGAAGAATTTTCCAAATTATTCTCTAAAATTTGGTTTTCTTCTACATCAATGTTATCTTCCATATAATCATCTCGAAATAATGATTTACAATAAATTTATTTAATTCAACTTTAATAACCATTAGTTATTTTAACTATTTAAAGTTATTTATTTTAATCATAACAAACAAAATACAAAATAAGTTATAAGTGAACCTTATAATAAATATTATGGTAACCTTTAAATGCCAAATTTAAATAATAATATCTAATAAAATATTTATTAACAAATTATAAAAAATGATTCATATGGAATGCGAAATTTGTGGAAAACCCGTTTCAGACAACCCAAAAAGAACAAAAATCGATGGTTCTGTAATGATAGTTTGTAATGAGTGTGCCAAATTCGGTAGAATTCAAAAAGCACCTCCTAAATCAAAATTTATAAAAACTAATAAAAAAGGTAAAAAACAACAGAATACCAAAAAACGTAACACAAGAGAAGAACCAACTGAAGAACTAATTGAAAACTACAACACAACAATTAGAAACAAAAGAGAATCTAAAAATTGGTCTAGAGAACAGTTAGGGCAAGCAATAAATGAAAAAGTATCTGTAATAACACGTATCGAATCTGGAAAAATGATTCCTGATATAAAATTAACTAAAAAACTAGAAAAAGCTTTAGATTTAACATTACTTGAAAAAACTGGAGAAATAGACTTAACTCAATTCCAAGGAAGTGATTCTGGAAAATTAACCCTTGGAAGCATAGTAAAAATTAAGAAAAAATAGCTATTTATGTGAATAGCTATTTAATTTTTTATTATCAATAACTTTAACTTCACCTTTTGTTTTATAATCCTTCATACCACTATTTTTTGCTTTGTGAGAATAATAACCTGAAAAATCAGGAGCTCTCTCTAATTTAAGTTTTAATTTATCATAAGCATCATATTCATCACTTACAATAACAACATGTGCTGGTGGATGAATTTTCTTAATCTGCATAATACTTAAAGTTGTATCTTCTTTAATAAAAAAAGCAGTCGCAACTTTAGATTTAGTTTTAAGTTTAGAATGTAAAATACCTTCAACTAATTTATCTGCAAATCTAGAATCGATCATTTTTGGTTTACATGCTAAATTTAAGTTACCATGCCTTTCCATATCTGCAATTGCATTAAGTAACTTTGAATTGTTTTCTCCTCTTATTAAGACTAATGCCATACAAATCCCTATTTAAAAATAAAAAAGATAGGTGAATAATTCACCGTTCTTGGAATGATTTAAGTAATCTACTTCTAAATACAACAAGCAATATTAAAATAATACCAATTACTGTCTGTATACTTCCTAAAATATTTAATACCATTGAATCGACAGGTAAATCCCATGATGGTGAAGTCCTATCTCCAAGCAAAGCAGTGAAATAAACACCAACAGCTTTTGATTCCTCTTTAACATTGATATCTTTTGGTTCAACGAAGTCAACACCAACCAAAACACCACTATTAATCGCCCTATTAATAGAACTAGCAATAGCTGTTGCATCATATCCATTATTATTAACAGCTGCTTTAACAACTTCAGTGGTTGTTGAAGCTAAACCTGGTGCTTCACTACCATAAACAGAGACAGTAACTGAATCACTAGTAACTGTTAATGAATTACCTAATGCTTCATATGCATAAATTGTTGTCAGTTCACTACCACAAACAGGACATACATTATAATTCTCTGCTGATGGGAAACCTAATGCCCAACCACATTCCGAACATGATTTAGAATATTCTTGGTCCATAGGATACCCTGTTTCATTCATTTCACTTGGAGTGAACATATCTCCAGTAGATAAACCAGAAACTAAGTTTACTCCACCTCCACCATATTTCTCACCTGAATCTCTAGCTACTTCGCCCATAGCTTCTGCAAGAATAGTGGTTGCTGGATATCCATCCCTAATCATTTTTCCAATGTTAACTGCTGTTTCTTGACGAACACTGTCTGCAGTACCATACAATGGATTTCCTGCAGTATTTCTCAAGTGAATAATAGCTCCTTTTTGACCAGGTTCTAAAGTAGCTAATCCACCACTGTAAGGTGTTACAGTAATAGTAGAATTATCACCAGAGTCAACTGTGATAACATATGCATCAAAAGAACCACCAACAGCAGCACCCATATGTGGTCCACCTACTACAAGACGAGCTCCAGTATATCCACTTGCAACAGAAGCTGCAGAGGCTGCAGAAGCATTGTTTTGCAAACTAGCAAGTGCTTCAATAATAGAATCTAACCTTGTATCAGAACTACCAGTACCCCCTGATAGTACTACATACTGCCCTTCTTTGGACATTAAAAAGGTAGATTGAAACATATTCTCTGCAAAAGACATACTTCCTGCAGCTGCACCATTAGGATCTTCACCTGTAGGATCAGTAATTACAATAATGTTACAAGTAGCAGAAACACTATTCATACATAGCATAATGAGAATAAAAAATACAAATAACGCCTTATATTTCAAATTATCCCTCTATTTTGTGCTATTTTCCATTTCAACAGTTGAAAAGTCTTCAATAACCGTAACTGTTACAATACCTGTGTTTTTATCCACTTGGACATCTGCAGCAGAAATAGGTTGCACAGATGTTCCCGGAACCGTTGACCGTTCAGCCATATCTTGAGCCGTCTCAATAGCATCTAACAGAGATACCTCCCGTATAGATGTTTGTAAAATATCCCCATAGATGACACTACCATCTCTTAACCCAGACTGCATAACATTTGCTCTTATAGTATCAATAGGAACTATATCATTTCCTTTAACAATAATTCCGGAGATAGGAACACCATCACTAACTTCAGCAGATGATGCATATGCAACATAAGTTATTAAACGACCACAAAGAATTAACATAAACGCTAATAATAGAATGATTAACGTGTCTCTTCTAATCTTAATAAACATGTTTTATCATCTTCCTCAAATCCATTTAAATATCCATCAAAGAAAACAGATTATTAAATGGGAAAATAAATTACACTACTATATTAAAATAACATAATATTTAATGTTTCCCACAAAAAATAATAAAAAATAAAAATAGCTATTTAAAAAAAAAGTTGAAATAAAAAAATTATAAAATATCTTTTAATAGTTCCTCAGCAGGATCCATTCCTTGAGCTCCAATTAATAAAATAACATCTTTTTTATCTGCATTATCATAAGTGTCTTTTAATGCATCAAACAAGTTATCAAAATGGATAAAAGGAACATTGTTTTTATTTAATACATCGAAAAATACATCTCTTTCATCATCTTCAACAAAGTTAAGAGAATTGACAACATCAACACTAGAAGACAATACAATATCCATGTTTTCAGTATAAGACTCAACTAATGCTTCAACATTATATTTATTAATGTCAACACCACGTGATCCTCTGATAGAACAAACAACAAACAATTTGTGATTTTCAGGCACTAATTTAACAGATTCTGAAATTGTTGCTTTAATACCATCTGGATTATGAGCAAAATCGTCAATGATTAAAGGATTTTTATTTAAAATAGAAAATCTTCTATTTAAAGATTTATAAGATTTAACCCCTTTTACAATACCTTCTTTTGAAATTCCTAAAGATATACAGCATCCAATAGCTGAGAGTATATTTTGAATAAAGTGACTGCTTCTAAATGGCAAGTCTTCTTCTTTTAAAAGCAATTCACCCCTACAAATAATTCCTTGTTTAGAAGAATCATAAAATACATCCTGTTTATCTTTCATTGAACAGAAAACAATGTTTTCATCATTTAAATCATCAGCTATTTTCTTAAGCAAATCATCATCATGATTTAATACAACAGTTTCATCAATAGCTTCTGGAACTTGATGAATTTCACTGTAAACTTCTTCAATTGAATTTACAAGACCAATGTGATCCATAGCAATATTTGTAATTACTCCAACTTTAGGATGAATAGCTTCAGACATTAAATATGCATGCCCTTTCATTAGATTACCTAGCCATCCTTGAACTTCAGAAACTTCAATAACTAAATAATCCAAAGAACCATTTTCTATGACTTCATCAGAAATTAATTTGGATACCATTGGATCAATTAATGTATTAAATTCAGATTCTGCATCAGTATTTGTGAAAACTTTATAACCATTTTCTTTTAAGATATGATAAATTAAATGAGAAGTGGTTGATTTACCATTAGTACCTGTTATAATAATATTTTCTGAATTAGGCGAATATTTATTAATAGTCCATTTAAGTGCAAAAGCATTAGCTAATTCAATCCTGTCAACAATGATTAATGGGAAATTAAGTTCTTCTGCTTTTTCAACTGCATTTTCTTTTGGAGTCTGAGTTATTAAACAAGCAACATCCTTTGAAGCAGCTATTTCAATACCTTTTCCATTAATCCAATGCCTTATAACAATATCTCCTTTTGTAGCATCATTTAATAACGTAAAACGTCCAATAAATCCCTCATTAAAAAAATAATCTGAATTTCCAACTATTTTACCTTCAACAAAACTAGCTAATTCATTAATATTAAAATCCATAAATAATCACCTAAAAAAAATAAAAAAAAAGATTAGAATAAAAAGACTTGTGCAACAAGTCCAATTATACATAATATTGCAGTAACAGCCCAATAGGTCAATACAATTTTAGTTTCAGACATACCATAATGGTTTAAAGTATGATGTAATGGCTCTACAGGCAATTTAATAATATTAGCCCTATGTAATAAACTTACAACAACTGAAAATATAGGTACACCTAATGCAAGAACTCCAAAGTATGGAACATCAGCTATAAGAACTGCTGCAGCATAACCAGTACCTAAAACAAAAGAACCAGTATCCCCCATAAATATAGATGCCGGATATTTATTAAATACTAAAAATCCTAAACAGAGCCCTGCTAAAACTATAAATGGAGGTAGAACATCCATATTTCCTATAACATAACCATAAACACAGCATGCAATAGATGCAATAGCTATAATACCTGCAGCTAAACCATCCATACCATCAATTAAGTTTACACTGTTAATAGAACCTAAAATAGCAATTACAACAACAGGAAACATTAACCATCCTAATTCAAAACCACCAAGAGTTGTAACAATTCCTGTTAAACCTAATAAGATACCTAATACAATTTGACATATAATTTTTTCAGATTCTTCAGGTTCTGTTTTAATAGGAACCTCACCGATAACTTCAACTTTTCCATCAGCTAAAAGCTTATCAACTTCAGATTTAGCTTTAGGAGTAGCTACTCTAACTTCTTCATTTGGTTCAACTTCTAATCTCCCTAAAGAAATAACTTTATTTGAGACATTTACAACAAGTTTTTGAACTTCTTTAACTTTAAGTCCAATTAAATCATCAACTAAACCTACAATTCCACCTGCAAGCATAATAAATGACATTATTAAAATTGGAGTGTTTTGATAGTAAATAGCTATTAATAAAAGGATGGTGAAAAGAAATGCAATTCCACCCATTGTAGGAGTTCCACTTTTATGCCTATGTTCACTAACAATAGGATTATCAGCTATTCTTGCCTTCAAAAGTATTCTCCTAACATAATATGTGAAAACTATTGAGGCAATTAAAGTAATTAAAAACAAGATTAACATGTCTGTATAATTCATTTTACCACACAAAAATTTTCAAATTATATAATAAATTTATAATCAGTAATATATATAATTATTAGATAGAGTATATAAGAAAAAAAAATAAAAAATAAGCTTAATTCAATAAACTATTTTTAAATTCATTAAGCTTTTCACTTGATTTAGCACGAATAGTAATCCTCTGATAACCTTCAGGCCCATGAACTACAAAATCATCTTTAGCAAAAGATTTTAGTGGTTCAGAATGTTTTGGTCCATTATAGTTACCAATTGGAATTTCAGTTGCATAGAATTCCTTTAATTTAGAATCAATATTTTCTTTACTGAATTCACCTATTGCCATGTTAATTAACTCATGTAATGAATTAACATCACAGGTAGCGGTTGTTAAATATCTTGTACCATTTGGCCTTGTATTAACTTCAATAGCATAAAGAGTGTCTTTAGAGTGAGAATACATAAAGTCCATTTCAAATATTCCATCAGAGTTAAGTTCACTAGCTACTTTCTCAGCAGCTTCAATTACCCTCTCATTGTCAAAACCTTCAATCTCACAAGGACCTAATTTTACTTTATTTAAAGGATGAGTACCTTCTAAAGTTGTTTCACCTTTATAAATAGGAATCAATGGTATAACTTCACCTTTAAATGCCAAAACCTCAATTGATATTTCAGACCCTTCAATAAATTCTTCACATAATGCTTTATCAAATTCCTGGAAGTACTCTCCAATATCTTCAATAGAATTAGCTATTTTAATATCTTTTCCACCCTGACCATAACCTTGTTTTAAAACAAGAGGAAAATCAATATTTAATTCATTTTTAAAGGTATCTTTTTCAAGTATTTGATAATTAGGGGTTGTAACACCAATTTCATTGTAAAATTTCTTTGTATTGATTTTATCTGAAGTTAATTCAACAGCTCTAACATTAGATGCTATAACAGGAATATTATATTCAGATTCAATTTCCTCTTTCATATGGGCAACATCTATTAAAGGAGGATCAATACCAATTAATGGAATAACTGCATCAACATTTTCTGAAATAGCTATTTGTTTAGGAGCATCCATTCCACGAGGTACAATTATTACTTTATCTGGTAAATTTAAGTTTATAGCATCTTCATTAGATTCTGTTAAAATACTTTCAATTCCTTTTTCCTTAACATAGTAATCTACATCATCATACAATCTTGAACCAATAAATAAAATTTTCATACAATCCCCTTTATAATTTTAATTAATTCTAATGCATTTTTTTCAACAACTTCAGTTAAATTCTCATTATAATCCATAGATTCAGGTTCAATACCAATAAAAATTATTTTAAAATCATGCTCTCTAGTTAAATACTTGACAAAATAAGAAAGAGACATTGAATGAGTTGAAATACCAATATTTACAAAATTCTCAGAGCTGACAACTTTAACAGTTCCAGGTTCTTCATCCATTAAACAGGCATCTAAAATAATAATATGGGAAGGATTATCCTTTTTTATTTTACCTGTAAAATTTTCAGGAACTGTTTCACCATTAATTAAAACTATATTATCCTCTGAAAGCTCTTTTTCTAATTTTTTAATAATGAACGGACCAACACCATCATCACATTTAAGTTCATTACCAACTCCCAAAATTAGTAACTTTTCATAGTCTTGTAAAAACTCAGATAAATCATTTTTAATTGAAATAAAAATCACCTTACATACTCAGTTTTAATTGTTTCAATTCCCTTACCCATTATATATTTTAAATTTAATCTAATTAAATCATTTCTTTTAACATTTAAGTTATCTAAAGGAATTAATAATGGTGGATTAAGCATAGGAGTTGGTCCACAAACAATATTCTCATTAAGTTTAGTAACAGTGGTAATTTTAACTCCGTTAATTTCACCATCATTTCTAATTTTGAAATCAAGAGTACCTTCAAATTTAGGATTAATATCTTCTAAGAAATTAATTTTAGAATATAATATTTCATTTGATAATGGTTTATAATTAATATTCTCTCCAACATCATCATAGTGAAAATATTCTCTCTCCATATTAACTAACTGGGCAAGATTAAAAATCCCTTGAGGAATAATCTCACCAGTATCCTTTAGATATTTCTTAACATTTTCTAAAACAGGCACCTGCTCCTCATCAATTAAAGCTGTGTCTAACATTTCACATATGATTAAATCTGCTTTTTTATTAAAAGAAATGGCTGTTGCATCATCATTAAAAAGAGAAATATTATCAAAATCATTTAGATTGTTTTTTGTACAATTAAATGTTTTAGAATCAATTTCACAAGAAAATATCTCTTTAAAAAAAGGTTGAGCAAAAAAAGATAGAACTCCACTACCACAGCCCACATCAAAAGCAATTAAATTATCTTTATTTTGATTTTTAACATAATCTAAAATAGCTTCATAAAAAACAGCCAATCTTTGCTCATCTTTTAATAAATTAAAATGATAAGAAGTAGTTTGAAATTTCATATAATCTTTAACTAATGGAAATGATCATGGTCATGGTGGTCATGGTCTGGATTATTTTTACTGAATTCCTCACCATTTGCAGTACTTGTAAGTTTTACGTGTTCTACACCTTTAAGTCTCATCATTTTTTCGGTTAATTCCCTAATCTCATTAATATCTCCATTAACAACAATAATTTCCATACAATACTTTTCAGTCATATGAATATGCATACTTGCATTGATTTCATTTCTAAAATTATGTTGTATCTCAGCTAAATTCTCCATAACTCCAGTATAATGATGATCATAGATTATAGTGATAATACCAATTCTTTCCCCTTCCATTTCATTCATCCATTGATATCTTACAATATAATCCTGTAAAGCATCTCTAATTCCTTTAGAACGGGACTGGTATCCTCTTTCTTTTAAAACATCATCAAAATCAGCTAATAATTTTTTAGGTAATGACATACTAATTCTCATCATAGAAAAAACCTTTATAATATCAATTACAATAACATATACAATTATTATATAGGCTTAGTTTTAATTTTAGAACTATATAAAATTTATTATAAAATCCATTTTTTTTAATACTCGATTAATAATAAAAAGGTAAAAAAATATGACTTTTATTAATATTAATGACAACACATTAAATTTTAATATTGAAGGTAATGGTTTTCCAGTAGTTTTAATTCATGGCTTTTCAGATGATTTAAATTACTGGAACTTTCTCTCAAATGAATTAAAAAAACATTTTACCGTAATAACACTTGATTTAAGAGGGCATGGAAAAACACCCCTTGGAGACAAACCTATTACAATTGAATTGCTTGGAGATGATGTTTACAAACTATTGGAAAAATTATACATAGACAAGTGCCATGTTATAGGATTTTCTCTTGGAGGCAATGTTGCTCTTGAATTAGCTTTAAACCATCCAAAAACTGTTAAAACACTTACTTTAATATCCAGCTATGCTCAAGCTGATGAAAATCTAAAAGAATGTTTTAAAGGATTCAATAAAGAATTAAAAAAATCTTTTAAGAATTACTTTGATGAGATAATACCATATATTTTACCTGAAGACTTATGTGAATCAAATAAAGAAGAATTTGAAAAGATTATTGAAAGTAAAGAAAAAACATGTAAATTAGATGATTTAAGAGAAGTTTTACATGCAGGTAAAAATTTCAATAGACTTAATGAATTGTCTAAAATTAATTGCAGAACCCTAATTATTGCATCTGAAGATGATGAGTTAACATTATGTGATTTATCTAAAAAAATGCATGAACAAATTCCAAATTCACAATTAGAACTTTTAGACTATGTTAAACATAATGTATTCATTGGAGAAAATATTCCTAAATTAAATAAGTTAATTCTTGAATTTTTAAGAAATAAGTAGATAATACTCTCCATCTTCTTTTTCAATACGTTTTAGAAGTCCTTTATTTTCAAGAGATAAAATAATATGATACATTCTAAAATTAGATAGTTTCAAATCACCATATAATAAATTACCTTCTAAAATATAACGTGAAACTAAATTATTATCATCAACTAATTCTTTAATTAAATTGTAAGACTCTTTCTCTTTTAAATTAAGTTCAATAGCTTCAACATCTTTTTTAGAGTTAACGGCATTAATTTCTTTTTCAGAATCAGTTAATAAAACAACATCATTATCAAATTGAATTAAATCTTTATCAGAAAGAGTATTTAATATCTGAATCAAATCATATTCATGAAAATCCACTTCTTTTCTAATTAATTCAATGGGAATACCATCGGAATATTCCTTAATAAAAATTTTAATCTGATTTAAAACAACTTCTTCTTTTTTTGTAATAGTAATCATACAAATCAATTAATAAATCTAGAAATTATTGTTTTTAAAATTTTTGAATGAAAAATAAATTATATCACATTAACTTGTAAGTAAAAAACAAAATAAAAATCTTAAATTCAGAGAAATTTAACAGAAAAAAACAGAATATTATGAAAAAAATAAGTAAGAAATGATAAGTTATTTACCATTTCCTGCCATTGGAACACCAGTTAAAATTGATGCTTCCATTGTTAATGCTCTTAAACTTTGTTTTTCAAGTTTATTAATATGTGTGTTACCAGCTTGTTGAACAAGCATACATGCCTCATCAGTCATTGCATTAATATAATTAGCTACATTTTTACCCATTTCTTTATAATCAAGTCTATGTCTTAAGGATAAATCCTGAGTAGCTATTCCTTTACGGCATGTACCAGTATAACACATTTGACAAACTCTACAACCAATAGAAATCAATGCTGCAGTAGCAATGTAAACTGCATCAGCACCAAGAGCAAGAGCCTTAGCTAAATCTGCACCAGAACGAATACCTCCTGCTGCAACTAAACTAACTTTGTCTCTTAATTTAACTTCTTTAAGTGCTTCATCAGCTTCTACAATTGCAGCTAATGAAGGAACACCAGAATGCTCCATAATTACATCAGGTCCTGCTCCAGTACCTCCCTGCATACCATCAACAACAATAATATCTGCTCCACCTTTAGCAGCAATCTTTACATCACTAGCTACTTTACCTGAAGCAAATTTAACAATAATTGGTACTTTCCAGTCGGTGATTTCTCTTAATTGTGAAATTTTCATACTTAAATCCTCAGGACCTACAATATCCATGTGTCTAGCTGGAGATAATGCATCAGATCCTTCAGGAATTCTTCTAATTCTTGATACCTCAGCAGTTACTTTTTCACCAAGTAAATGACCACCCATACCTGATTTTGCACCTTGCCCTATCTTAATTTCAACTGCATCACCTTTATTAAGGTAATCGGCAGATACTCCGAATCTTCCAGATGCATATTGTGCAATAAGTTTATCAGCTAGTTCACGTTCTTCAGGAAGCATTCCTCCTTCCCCAGTGTTTGTAACAGTTCCTGCAAGTGATGAACCAATAGCTAATGCCATTTTTGCTTCTTTACTTAATGCACCAAAAGACATTGCCCCAATCATTACAGGGGTTTTTAGTTTTAATGGGTTTTCTGCATATCTGTCCCCTAAAATAACATCTGTTCCACAAGGTTCCCTATATTTATCAAGAGGAGGTCTTGAAACTTGTGCAGGTATTACAACCAAATCATCAAAGTCTGGAATTTTTCTTAAAGCACCAGTACTTCTAATTTTATAGGATGCACTTTGTGATTTTCTTGTAATTTCCACAATGTCTGGAAATCCCCATGCTTCTCTTGCATCTTCTGGAATAGCATTAACTTCAATAGCTCTGCTAGGACACATTTCTAAACAAATCCTACAACCAACACATTTTTCTTGGTTTAATGGATATGGATCTCCTTGAATAATTTCATAAACACCATGAGGACAGTTATTATAACATGAAAAACATTTTCCACAGATTTTTTCATCCCTATCATCACATAGATACCAACAACAGCCCGGCCTGTCAAAATTTTTTTTACATAAATCTGGATTTCTCACAACTCTATATGGCATACTCTACCCTCCTCTTAATTTAGTGACCATAAAACGGCCTTTTACTTTCAGGAACTACTTTTTTAAAATCATCATATTCACTTTCATCTAAATCAAAGTCATAGCTGGATAATGTATCTTTAAGTTCTTTTTTATCTTCAGCAGTGATTTCACCGATTTTAGCATTGTATCCTAAGCTACTAATTTCACCTTTTACATAAATTTCTCCACGAATAATGGATTCAGCTAAATCTTCACCTACATCACCTAAAATGATGATTCTACCACCCATCATAAAGATACCAGTCATAAATCCGGAATTGCCTCCAATGATGATAGTTCCATTTTTCATGATTTCTCCAGTTCTTGAACCTACAGATTTGCGAACAACAACAGTTCCTCCATAAATTCCCTGACCTGCACCGTCTCCAGCACTTCCTTCAACAATAACTTCACCATCAGTTAAGTTATCTCCAACGAACCATCCTGCATTACCATTGATTTTGATTTTAGTTCCATCACACATGGTTCCAGCAAAGTATCCAACAGATCCGTCAAGTTCTATTTCTGTTTCATCAACAACTCCAGCAACTAGATAATGCATTGCATTAGGATTTCTTATAATAATTTTATCATAGCTAGATGCATATTGTTTAATTTGTGAATTTAATTCACGAGGTGTTAAGGAAGCTGCATCTAACTCTTTAATTTTAATATCACTCATCTAATCACCTAAATCTCATAAACCATTACTTCCCCTGGAGAAATTTGCTCAATATTATGTGTATCAACTACTTCCCTTAATGAGACTTCTTCAGAAGCAATAGCAAAAATATCATCAGTTTCAGCCATTACACCAGGACGTAATCCTAATTTATCTTTTGCAATACCAATACCTTTTGGAGTAGCTATAATATATGAAAATGGACCATCCATATCTTCAACAGACTGTTCTAAAGCCTCTTCTAAAGAATAACCACTGTCTAATTTATCTGCAATATAATGAACTAAACATTCAGTATCATTAAATGTTTCAAAAATATGTCCTTTTCTTTCCAATGGATCTCTTACTTTCCAATAATTAGTGATTTGACCATTATGAACTACAGAAACATCTTTAACAATGTAAGTTTGGAAAGGATGTGCATGATATCTATCTACACCACTTTCTGTTGAAAATCTTGTATGGCCAATAGCATGAGTTCCTTTTATATCTCTTACATTATATCTATCAGCTATTTCTAAAACAGAACCTACATCTTTAACCATTTCAAAATCTTGACTTCCATTAAGAACAATTACATCATCAATTGTATCTACTTGAGAAATAAGAGGCTTAAGAGATGAAAATTCATCTAATTCTATTTTACATTTGTAAATAAAGGAATCACCTACAGATGGAATGATCTCATCTTTTTTTATAGGAGTTACCATGTTGATTGCATCTTGAACTGTTTCAAGTAACCTATTTTGTTCTTTAACTTGAATTTTTAAGATGTATTCATTTTCTTTAAGCCCAGTTCCACCATAAATTGCATAACCTGCTGAGTCAGGACCTCTATGTTGAAGTTGATGCAACATATTTGTCATATCATATCCAGCATTATGCAGATTTTTGTCTTTATATACAATTCCTGCTATACCACACAATCTAAAATCTCCTGTATAAAGTATTCGTGGATACGTGTGTCATCAGTTAATTCTGGATGAAATGCGATAGCTATATTATGATCTTGTTTAATAGCTACAACTTTTCCATCTAATTCTGATAAAACTTGAATATTATCTTTTGATTTGTCATAATCTTTAACTGCAGGAGCTCTAATGAAAACTCCTAAGTAATCTTCATCTAAAAAAGACAACATACTCTCAAATGAGTCTTTTTGTCTACCAAAAGCATTTCTTTCAACATCAATATCCATAAGTCCTATTAATGGTTGGTCAAAATCGGTTTTTTTAGCAAGCAATACCATTCCTGCACATGTACCAAATACAGGAATATTATTTTCTTTAATAACTGTATCTATTCCTCTTCTTTGGATAATTTTACCAATTACAGTGCTTTCGCCACCGGAAATAATAATTCCATCACATTTAGCCACTTCATCTGCATATCTAACAGATTCAACTTTTGCTTCAATGTTCATGTTTTCAACAGCAGTTTTAGTGATATCATAATGTTCACTAACAGCACCTTGTACATTTAATATACCTATTTTTATCATAAAAATCCCAAATGTTAAAATATATTTAATTTAAAAGAATAGTTTTTAATTTAAACTCTATTAATTAAAGCTATTAAATACTCACTATTATATAATTATTTTTTCATAGTATATAAATATAATGGAAGTATACTTCCGACTATGAAAATTTTCTGAAAAATAATATCATATTAAGAATAAAAATAAATAATGTTCAAAAAAATGAGAAAAAAAGGTGAAAAATATGAAAAAAATAAAAATAGAAATAAAAAATGAAACTAAAAAATTATAATTTAATTTGCATTTTTAATATTTTGTATTGCGTTTTTAGCTCCTGCTTTTACAAAACCACTTTCATCATCAAGTAATTTTTCAAGAGGTTCAATAGCTTTTTCATCTTTTAAATTACCTAAAGCCCAAGCAGCCGCACCTCTTACTTTCCAGTCATCATCATCTAAAATGTTAATTAATGGATCAACAGCATCTTGACCAAAGCGAGCTAAAGCAGTGGATGCTTCCCTTCTAACTAATTTATTATGATCCCTTAAAGTATTGATTAATGGTTCAATAGCTGCACTGTTTCCAATAAAACCTAAAATTTTAGCAGCATTTAAACGTATATTTTTGTTCCTATTGGATAAAGCTTCAACTAATGCATCAAAAGATTCTTCAGCTTTCATTTCTAATAATCCAACTGCTTCTTCAACTACAAAATCATCTTTATCTCCTAAATCTTTAACCAACTCATTGATACTTTTTTCCATTATTAATGCCTCCTATAAATATAAAATAATATAAATCTAAAACATTAAATTATTAATTACATAATATTATAAAGTAATTCATATAAAAATATTTCGGTATTATACGAACATTATTATAAAAATTATCTAAGTGAAAAAATGTACAATATAAATTTAATAAGTGGAGACGGAATTGGAAGAGAAGTAATGGATGCAGGAGAATACCTCCTAGATAAAATTGATTTAGAATTCTCTTTTACTTATGGTCATGCAGGATATCACTGTTTTAAGAAAACTGGAACAACACTTCCTGAAGAAACTGTAAAAAAAGCAAAGAAATCTGATGCAATTTTGTTTGGAGCCATCACCAGTACTCCAGGACAACCAAGTCCAATAATAAACTTAAGACAAAAACTTGATATGTATGCAAACTTAAGACCAATAAAATCTTATGAAGGTGTAAACTGCCTTTATGATGATATCGATATTCTAATTGTACGTGAAAACACAGAAGGACTTTATTCACAAGTAGAATACGAAGAAGATGACAAAGTAATAGCTGAAAGAAGAATCACAAAAGAAGCTAGTGAGAAAATATCCAAAATAGCTTTTGAACAGTGCCAAAAACTAAATAAAAATAAGGTAACCTGTGTTCATAAAAGCAATGTATTAAAAAAGACTGACGGCGTTTTTAAAGATGCATTCTACAAAATAGGAGAACAATATCCTCAAATAGAAAAAAATGATTACTATGTAGATGCAGCAGCAATGTATCTTGTAACAAATCCTCAAAGATATGATGTTATTGTATCAACCAACCTATTTGGAGATATACTTTCCGATGAAGGAGCAGGACTTGTTGGAGGATTAGGGCTTGCACCTTCTGGAAATATTGGGGACAAATATGGATTATTCGAACCAGTTCATGGATCTGCTCCAGATATAACTGGTAAAAACATAGCAAATCCAGCATCTATGATTCTTTCAATAGCTATGATGTTAAATTACCTCGATGAGGAAGAATATGCCAAGAAGATAAATGATGCAACTGAAGCAGTATTAAAAGAAGGTAAAATAGTAACTCCTGATTTAGGTGGACAGGCTACAACAATGGAAATGACAAAAGAAATAACTAGGAAGATATTAGAAGGAGATAACTAAATGCTTAATATAACTACCTTCCTAGATGCAAACTCACTTAGATTAGATAAAAATGTTCTTTATGCACCAGATACAGGGGTTAAATATAATTCCTGCGAAATTCTCTCAATTGTTTCAGAGCTTGGAAGAATTTTAAAAAACAAAGGAATCGAAAAAGGAGATAGAGTACTAATATACTTAAATAACTCTCCAGAATATCTTTTCTCATTATTTGCAATATGGAGGATAGGTGCAGTAGCTATTCCAACAAATCGTATATATACCGCTAGTGAACTAGATTACATGATTACAGACTCTGATGCTAAGTTAATTATAACAGACCATGAAGCAGAAGACATTATAGAAGAATTAGATGTGGATGCATATATTCCTGAAAATATCGATGAATATAAAACATCTAAAATCCTACCTCCAGAACCAACAGACTGGGATGATTTATGCCAGCTCCAATACACTTCTGGAACAACAGGAAAACCAAAAGGTTCAATGTTAACTCATGGAAACTACTTTACAGCTATTCATAATGAATGTGATGTTTTAACACTAAAACAAGATGATGTCTTTTTAGGAATTTATCCAATGGCTCATGTAGGCTTATCCTGGGCAATAGCTGCCCTAAGATCAGCTGCACTTTACATTATGATGAGCCAGTACAATCTTAAAGATTATCTTAAGTTATGTAGGGAAAACAAGGTTACAGTACTTACTGCAATGCCACCAGTTATACATTCAATAACAACTCTTGAAAATGATGTAAAAGAAGAGCTTGGAAGTGTTCGTGAAATTATAAGTGGTGGAGGACCATTACATAGAAAAATATGGAAATTATTCCACAAAACTTATGGGATTCCAATTATCAATGCTTATGGACTATCTGAAACAATAGTTATTGGAACTGGAACAGCAATCCGACCAGAAGACTACAGAACAGCAGATAGATATGAAAGTGTAGGTCATCCAGTTTGTTTTTCACAGATTAAAATCGTTGATGAAGAAGACTGCACCAAAGAGTTAGGAAAATATGAAAATGGAGAAATAGCTCTTAGAGGTCCCGCTATTGCAAAAGGTTATTGGAAAAAACCACAAGCAACAAAAGAAACATTCCTTGAAGATGGATGGTTTTTAACTGGAGATATTGGATACCTTGATGAAGATAACCGTTTATTCATTACAGACCGTAAAAAAGATATGATTGTAATGAGTGGATGGAAAATTTACCCAACAGAAGTTGAAGAAATATTGATCAAACATCCTTCAGTTGATGAAATAGCTATTTTCAGTATTGAAGACTGTCACAAAGGTGAAATACCAGTAGCTGCAGTGATATGGAAAAATTCTCCTGATGAAGAAGGTTTACTTAATTATGCAAGAGAAAAACTCTCTAGATATAAAGTTCCAAGAAAAATATTCACCGTTGATGAACTTCCAAGAGTGAATGGCTGGAAATTACTTAGAAGAAAATTAAGAGAACAATATAGTTAATATTAACTATTTAACTTTTCAGTATAGTTACATCCCTTATTAGAACAACTATAACCATCACCATTCCTATTTAAGTGGACGATTCCATTTTTACACTTAGGACATAACTTATAGGAATCCTTTTCATAATATTTGGTAAAAGAACCTGTTTTCCAACCACACCGATTAGAGCAATTGAATGTATAATATTCCCCATTATTAGCTCTTCTTTTATTAATGACAATTTTCCCATAAGAATGTGGATTTTCTTTACACCTTGGACAGTCAATATTTGTTTCATATATTTTTTCTTCATTCTTTTTAGTAGGATATTTATCTAACTGAGGTTTCCAAAAATCCTTTTTAGAACCATTATTTTTAGTTGAATTGCTGCTATTTTGAGCATTACTTTTAATTAACATATTTTTATCTTTTTTAGAATTAATAATAAATTCTTCTAAATTTGGAGTTTCATCTACCAGATATTTAGTACCTTCTAACTCTGAAATAAAAGTAGAAGCATTACCATAATCAGATATCAAATAACATCTATTTTTAGTCCTTGTTAACGCTACATAAAATAATCTACGTTCTTCTGCATAAATATGCTCTTCTTTTTTCGGTGTTATGAATGATAACACAGAATCCTCTTCAATTTTGTTTGGAAAAGCTTTTACATCATCTTTAAGATCTAAAATAATAACATTTTCTGCTTCAAGTCCTTTAGCAGCATGTACTGTGAAAAATTGTATTTTTAAATCAGCCCTTTTTAGATAATGTATTATATATTTATTATCGGCAATTTGACCATTAGAGTTCATAATAGATTCAACTTCAAATTCAACCATTCTTTTAACAAAATCACAACTATGTTTATATCTCCCTAAAACCATGATTTCATTAGAAAATTCACTAATTTTATCAACATAATATTTAAAAGCATCACGTATATTGATTTTTGGTTTATTTTTAATATTAGATTTATCTTCATATTTTAAAGGTGAATTTAAATATACAATCCTTAAAGGACCATTAACATCCGTTGTTTTAGAGTTTAGCATTTTATCTGATTGCAAACTATTCTTCTTAATAAACTTAGATGAAACATCAATTAATGACTGAGGATTTCTGTAATTGTTTTCAAGAAGTACAGTTTCTAAACCATATTCCTCTTCAGCAAATTTATCTGACAGATTAACTTCTGAGCCAGCATAACGAAAAATAGACTGCCAATCATCTTCAACTAACATTATATTGCACTTTTTATTATGAAAAGCAGTTAACAAATCAAAAATAATCGGATTAGCATCCTGAAACTCATCAATAATTACATAATCATAATCACAACAACATTCATTGTTCACTTTTTTAGTGGCTTCAACAATACCATCCTGAAAATCAATACCTTTACTTTCAATTGAATCTTTAAAATAAAAATCTTTCATTGATTCATAATATGAATAAAAATCTTCCATTATCTCTAAAAATAAAATAAATCTATTTCTTTGAAAATTATTTTCACTTTTAGCATCCACTTCTTTAAAAAATTTTGAGAAATCAGTTTTAACAAAACCTCTAGATTTAAATATTGATAAAAAATTACTAACTAAATCATTAAACAATTTAAACTTATAATATGATTTACTATTTTCTAGCAATTCATTAAAAATCTTATCATAATCCTGTTTAATCTCAACACCTTTCTCTTTAAGTTTGGCTTCGAGTTTACTAACTAATATATTATCCCTAACATAATAAGAAAATGTTTCAATATATGAAATATCATACTCTTTAAAGAGATCCAATTTCCATTTTCTTTCATTTATATAATCGTTTTCGTGAGATTCATTTAACCAAGGAGCTCTATAATCTCCATCTAATCCAAAATGCTCTAAATAAATATCATAATCCGGTAAATAAAAATCTGGATGATATGCTTTACTATTGTCAAATTTATTCCTGTCAGGAGTTATATTTTTCTCTTTTTCAATTTTAGAAAAAGGAAATACTGGTTCATATTTATATCTTATTTGATGAATATACAAATAATTAGCAATTATTAATTCACCTAAACTTTTAACTTCTTCAGCCTTATTAAAAGTGTTATAACTATTTTTCCTATAATCTGAAAAATATAATGATTTGAGTGTCTTAATTTTTTCACCCAAATTATCATTAGCATCATTTTCTAATCTAACATCAATTGGAGGTTCTCTTAAATAATAAGAAAAATATTCAACTAATTTTTTAATTTTACTTTTATCATTTTTTAGTATATCCTCTACATAGTGATTAAAAATAAAATTAATAGATTTATTAAAATATCTGCTAAATCCTGCAACTGTCTTTGCAAATTTATGAATTGTAGAAATAAAGACTCCATCATTTCCAATTCTTCTTTTTAAATTATCAACTGCATCATTAGTATAAGAAATACATACAATTTTTTCAGGTGGGACTTTCTTAATATCAATTAAATATTTAACTTTAGCTACAATAGTAGAAGTTTTACCAGAACCTGCACCTGCAATTACCCTCAAAACATTAGGACTTCTAATAACTGCTTCTCTTTGTTCATCATTTAATCCCATTTCATCAAAATAACCCTTATTATTCCATAATTCATTTTGAACATAATTATTATTCCATTCCTTAAAGAATTTATCAAAATTTAGTAGTTTATAAAAATAAAAAGGATCTTTATCATCCTGAATAAAACCTTCACTATCTAAAATATTTCTAATAGAAGAAATTTTTGAAAATAAAGCATCATGTTCCTTTTTAAACTTATTTTGTTTATCATAATCAAAATAAAAACTAGGTTCATCACAATTGACTAAATCATAAACCATAGAAATACTTTTCAAGATTTCCTCTTTATTTAAATTAAGTTTATCTGAAATAATATTTATTAAATCATCTTTAACCTTATTAATTTTATTAATTTCATCTACAAATAGATCAAAAGAATAATCACTGCAAAAAGTATAATATGCCAAATAAAACTTATCTTTAGGAAAAACTAAGTCATTATTATCTAATTCAATATTAATTAAATTAGATTTAATGATAAACCATTTAAACTCAGTTTTAATTTCTTTTTTTTCATCTTGAGATAAAACTTTAGAAAAAGAGTTTAAATAATTATTAATTTCTGTTCTTGAAAAAAAATTACTAATAAAATCAGATAAATATTCTTTATTAATTTTTTTAATGTTAAAATAAAGACCTTCATATTCTTTTATAAATTTAAAATTATCTTCAGATAGCTTTTCAGTTCCAGTTGCATTATTTAAAAGTATTTTAAAATAAGACTGTGTAAACTCTTTTTTAAAGTAATCGATCTTAATGCTATCAAAATAAGAAGATTTCCTAAAATCATCCCACTTTTCAATAGAGACTTCTTTTAAAAGAAATGTATTTAGTTTACTTCTATAAGAATCATATGTTTGAACAAATTCATTTAACTTTGATATATTCTCTTTTTGACTTAAAGTCCCATAATAATTAGCTAAACTCAATATTTCTTTAACATCATAATACAACTCTGAAACATCAATTTTTAACCCGTATTTAAGTTTATCAATAAGTTCATTATTTTTAAATATATATCCAGTGTCATCTAAAGGTTCTTTTAATTCTTTGGAATATTTATGATAAGACTCCTGAAAAAAGATATTGTTATTAACTTTGAAAATGAAGTCATTGACTTTTTTTCTATTAAAATTTATAAGATTAATTAAAATTTTTGTTATTATTAACCTATTTAAGAAATCTTTTACTTCACCAATAAAATCTTGTATATCTTTTAAATCCTTATTTTCATTTTCTTTAATCCAATTTAGATAATCAAAAGCTTTTTCTTCACATTTTTTAGTAATTTGATTCTTTCTATAAAAATTATTTACAGAATCGTATAAATAATCCAAGATTTCTGATTTAGAGTTAAACTCTTTAGAAGTACATTTATGTAATTTATTTTCTTTAAAAAAAATTTTAAATTTCAAAGAGTTATTACATCCACAGAAATCTCTTGATAAATCGTTGAATTCTTTTTTACAAACTGGACAAACTTTTTTAATAGAACACAAACTATCCAAGGACAATCTCCCCTAATTTAGATAACAATACTATTATTATATCATAAACACATATTTAAAACAATACTATTAAGGGAAAAGAATAAACAAGAGATAATAAAAAAAGAAAAAAAGAGGAACTGATTTACTTGTGAATCATAGTTCCTATACCGTTTTTAGTAAATATTTCAAGTAAAATAGAATGTTTTTTACGTCCGTCAATAATGTGACAGGATTCTACTCCACCTTCAATAGCTTTAACACAAGTTTCTATTTTTGGAATCATTCCACCACTGATAACACCATCTTCTATTAACTGTGGAACTTCATCAATTTTTATTCTTTGTATTAGACTATCTGGATCTGAAGGATCTCTTAAAACACCCGGAACATCAGTTAAAATAATTAATTTTTCAGCATTAATAGCACTAGCTATTTCACCAGCTGCAGTATCTGCATTTAAATTTAAGCTTGTTCCATCTTCAGCAATACCTACAGGAGCAATTACTGGAATATAATCATTACTTGTAAACATTTCTAATAAATCAGTATTTACACAATTAATTTCACCAACAAGTCCTAAATCTATCTCTTCTTCAACTCCTGTTTCATCATTCCTAACTTTGTGAGCTGGTTTTTTATGAGCATAGATTAATTGACTGTCTTTACCAGATACTCCAATACCTTTACCATCATGATAACAGATTTGAGATACAATATTAGTACTTATTTTACCAACTAATACCATTTTAATAATTTCCATGGTTTCTTCATCAGTAACTCTTAGTCCTTTAATAAATTTAGGTTCTTTACCTAATTTATCCATGGATCTGGAAATTTCAGGCCCTCCTCCATGAACAACAAGAGGTTGCATACCTACATATTTTAAAAGAACTGTGTCTCTAGCTGTTGAAGCCATAGCATCATCATCAATCATTGCATGGCCACCATACTTAATCATAATCTTTTTATCATGAAACTTTTTAATGTAAGGTAATGCTTCAATTAAAATATTAACATCTTTCATGTAATCACGTAATTAAACTAACTATATACAATTTGATTTTAATCATTTATATAATATAAGGTCATAAATTAAGGGTTCACAGTAGATAGTTATATCTCATTTAAAAACAAAAATAAAATTATAATTTATATAAGAGGGTATTATGGCAAATAAAAATATTGAGTTAATGAGAGGAAATCCTGAAACGGCTGTTAGAAAACTAGCTATTCCAGTAATGATATCTATGCTTTTAACAGCATCCTACAACATCATTGATGGAATATGGATTACAGGACTTGGTGAAGCAGCTATTGCAGGTATTGGATTTGTAACACCTATATTTATGATTTTAAATGGTGTAAGTGTTGGTCTTGGAAGTGGAGCAACAAGCAGCATAAGTCGTTTTGTTGGAGCTCATGACAAAAATAGAGCCTCTGATTCAGCAGCACACTCAATCATAATCCTGTTTATAACATCAATCATTTTAACTTTAATATTTTTAGTGATTCAGGAACCATTACTTAGAATTTACGGAGCATCAGGAACTGCACTGGAAGAAGCATTATCTTACAGTACTCCCCTATTTTTAGGTTTGATTGGAATTATGTTTGCAAATGGTGCTAGTGGAATTCTTCGTGGAGAAGGAGATATGAAACGTGCAATGTATGCAGTTGTTGTTTCTGTTATTCTAAATGCAATCTTAGATCCGATATTTATTTACACATTTGGTTTAGGAGCAGCTGGTGCAGCTATTGCAACTGTTTTAAGCTCTTTAATATCAGCTATTGTAATTCTTTACTGGTTACTTGTTAAAAAAGACACTTATGTTGATATAAACTTAAGAAAATTTAAATTCAACTCAAAAATAACTAAAAACATATTAAAAGTAGGAATTCCAGCTTCCCTAGATATGTTTATCATGTCAATAGCCGTAGCATTGTATTTAATTTTCATTACAATCATTAGTGGAGATTATGGAGTTGCAGCTTATACTTCAGGCCAAAGGATTTATTTATTTGCAATTATGCCTTTAACAGCTATTGGAACTGCTGTAGTTGCTGTTTGTGGAAGTGCATTTGGAGCTGAAAATGGAGATTATCTATCAAGAGCACATAAATATGGTGCAAAATTTGGAATTCTATTTGGGCTAGCTGTTACAATTATTGTAGTGCTATTTGCAACACCAATTGCTTCAATATTTGCATATACTCCTGAAACAAGCCATTTAGTTTCTGGAATTGCATTATTCTTACAATTTGCATTTTTATCAATTCCACTTACAGGTGCTGGAATGGCATCTTCTTTCTTATATCAAGGAATCGGAAGAGGAGTTACAAGTCTCTTTTTCACAATATTTAGAGAGGTTATCTGTACAGTAATCCTAACTTATCTATTTGGAATTGTCCTTGAATGGGGATTAATTGGAATATGGATAGGATTAGCAGTTGGTAGATCAATTGCAAGTATTGTTAACTATATCTACGGTAGACACACAATTAAACAAATTAGAACAAAATTAGGAACTTAAATATTTAATTAAAAAATGTAATAAAGTATAAAACTAAGAAATGACTATTAATATTAAGTTTACATTCTAGGAAGTGGTTTCGATTATAGAATACATAACCAACATTGTAAATATGTTTTTCATGAATTATGGTGCATTAGGTGTGTTTATAGGTACAGTCATTGAAGAAATTATAGCACCTATTCCATCAACTGTTGTTATATTGGCTAGTAGTTTCTTTATGTTGCATTCTTTACCAATAAGTATTGAATCTGTTGGTTCTTTAGTTCTTTATATTGGACTTCCAGTAGGTTTCGGAATGGTTATTGGTTCTTCTGTAATATATGGATTATGTTATTATCTTGGAAAACCATTTGTTAGTAAATGGGGAAAATATCTAGGTCTTAAATGGGATGATATTGAAAAATTCAATAGAAAAATATCAAATCAAAAAAGAGATTCATTAGCCATCTATATCGCAAGAACCGCTCCTGTAATTCCAAGTGTAGCTATTAGTGGATTCTGTGGTGTTGTAAGATATGATTTTAAAAAATATGTTGTTTTAACATTCTTCGGAGGATTCAGCAGAGCATTAATATTAGGATTTATTGGATGGCAATTTGGTGCTTATTCCCAAGATATCTCAGCACACATGGATAACTTGGAAAACATCATAATAATTCTAGTTGTAATAGCTGTTATAGCTTACATTGGATATAAAAAAGTTTATAAAAAAAGAAATAAGGAATAAAAATTATTTATTCCATTTTAATACTATTTTTCCAAAATTAGATATGTGATCTCTATTAAATGCTTCTTTTAAATCATCTAAAGAGTTAATCTCAATAGTATCGATTATAAGATTGCTTAAATATTTAAATAAATTAGGATTATCCTGTAATAAAGATATAACTTCTATAAAATCTTCCCTTCCACTTCTACTATTACCTATAATAGCCAATCCTTTTTCTAAAACTAATCTTGTATTAATTGGAATTTGATATTCGCTTACACCAAATAAAGAGATTACTCCTTGCGGATTTAAACAATTGATAATCTGGTCAATAGCTAATTGAGCAGCTTGTGAACCAACACATTCAAATGCATGATCTATTTTTAAATCATTTGGAACTTCATTGATTTTGAAAATTTTATCTGTAAAAGAGAATAAGTTTAAATTTTCTATATGTTTTCCAAATACATAAATTTCTGAGTTAGGATATAATGTCTTTAAAAGAAGAGCAGTGATATAACCTAAGCTCCCATCACCCCAAACACCTAATTTATCCTTTTTTGTAGCAGCTATTTTTTCAAATCTATTAATTCCATGAAAAGCTACAGATATTAACTCAATAAAAGAGGATACTTCAAAATCAAAATTTTCTGGAAGTTTAACAAGCCTATCATTTTTAATATTAATCAAATCCGCAGTGAATCCATCATAACCACTAGCTCTAAATTTACTGGATTCAAGATAGTTTTCAGAGATGTATTCATCAGATTCCACAGGAGTGTTTGGAATCATTACAACTTTATCTCCAACATCAAACTCTCCATTGTTATCATAGACAACCTCACCAATACCCTCATGGATTAATGCCATTGGAAGTTTTTCATCAAGAACATCAGATGGACGTTCCCCCTGATAATATCTTTGATCAGCTTTACAAATTGACAAAAAGGTAGGTCTTACAACAACATCCTTATTAACATCTATTTCGTCGTAAGCCTCTTCAAACAGTTTAGGAGAAATCAAACGATATACAATATTAATCATCTAATATCCACCTTTTAAAATAGTGTTAGCTAATTTTAAATCATAAGGATATGTAATTTTAATATTAGTTACATCTCCTTCAACTAAAAAAACATCTTCATTGTTTAATGTGAAAATTTTAGCAGCATCTGTTAAAGAATCAATTTCCTCTTTAGAAAGATTATTGTAAAGAGAATCCAATTTATTAATTCTAAAAGACTGAGGAGTTTGACCCTGATAATAATGGTCTCTTAAAGGAATAGATGAAATTGTATCTCCATCTACACTTTCAACAATGGTGTCAGTTGCAGGAATAACAGTATCACAAGCCCCATATTCACTAGCCATTTTAATATTATCTTCAATAATTCTATGAGATACAAAAGGGCGGACAGAATCATGAGTAACAATTATTGAATTATCATCAATAGAGAAATTACTTTTTATATAACTTATAGCATTTCTAATTGTATCATTTCTAGTTTCTCCACCTTCTAAAACTATTATCTTATCAGTTTCCCCTTCAATATTTTTAATTAAATCAATAGTGGAATTTATAAAATTATTAGGAGTTAAAACCAAAATCTTATCAAATTTAGAATTAATAATGAACTTTTCAATAGTGTGAATAAGAATAGGTTTATCACCTAAATTCAAAAATTGTTTAGGAACATCAGAATTACCCATTCTTGAACCAACACCACCTGCAAGAATAGCTGCAAAAATCATACTATAACACCTTTATTTATATTCAAATACTACAAAATAATGAGATTTACCTTCAGGAATATCTTCACCAATATCCTCATTTAAATAAGTGATTTTAAGACCTTGTTTAGCAAAAACCTCTTCAATATCTTCTGGAGAACATCTAATCTGGAATGGAGGACCATGTTTTACATCTTGTTTTTTATAGTCCATAATAGCGATTCTCCCACCATTAGGTTTAATAATTCTTTTAAGCTCACTGCAAGCTTCATCCATTTTTCTCATTGCATTAAATCCATGAAATACATTGACAAGCAATACAACATCTAAAACATTATCATCAACATCTATTTTGTCTGCAATATCAGATTGTACTGGAATAAGATTACCAACATTGTTTTCAGATTTGTATTTTTCCATATCTTCAACAGATGGTCCATAAACATCTAATGCATAAACAACACCATCAGGAAGCAAATCCAAAGCTTTAATAGCTACATGACCATCTCCACATCCTGCATCCATTAAAGTTTCATCTCCCTTAAGATTCAACTCCCTTAAAATCTCATCAACATCTAAAAAGTCTTCACTTGATCTTCCTTGAATCCTGTGGCCATTAGCTGGCAATAAACCAGTGCTATTTCCCTTTTCAGCCATAAGTATCACTAAATAATATATTACTTAAAAGAATTATTTAATAATATTGATGTTACAACTCTTCACTACATAAAAAAAGTTTTAATAAAAAGTGTAATAATTAAAAAAAAAGATTACCTGAAAAAATATCGCTTTGATAATAGTTAATATAAAAAATAGTTAAAAAATAAACAAAAAAGAGTTAGGAAAAAGGATTATTTTTTCCAAGTTTGTTTTACTCCTCTTCCTCTTTTACTACCTGGTTTGGTATAACTTCTTTTTTGTCTGGTTCTTTTATTAGTTCCTTTAACTTTTGCCATTATTATTCCTCATTTAATTTTGTTAATAAAATATAAAATCCCTATAATATAGAATTCCTTATAAGTTTGAAATAAATTTTTATAGTAAAAATAGAATTTCTATAACATAAAGATATATAATCCTGAAAGTATTTATATTTTTTGTTATGTAGTATATTCTGCATTGATTTTTACATAATCATAAGTTAAATCACAACCCCAAGCAGTTGCAGATTTATCTCCTGAATTTAAATCAACATTAACAATAATTTCTTCACCACACATAATCTCTTCAGCTATTTTAAGATTATCTGTTCCTTCAAATGCTAAAATTTCTCCTTCTTTTACCAAATCCACTGAATCCTCTTTATTACTTAAAGCAACAGAAATAATGTCCTGATTCATTTCAACATCTGCATAACCTACAGCACAAACAATCCTTCCCCAATTTGGATCTCCTCCAAATACAGCTGCCTTAAATAATGATGAAGAAATAATTGACTTAGCTGCCTTCTTAGCATCTTCAATAGAACTTGCCCCACAGACATTAGCTTCAATAAACTTAGATGCTCCTTCACCATCTCTAACCTGCTTTTGAGCAAGCATTTTGCAGATATAATTTAATCCTTCTTGGAAATTTTTATCTATTTCACCATTATTTACAACATCAACATTGGATGAGCCATTTGCCATTAAAAGAGCAGTGTCATTGGTACTTTCATCACCATCAACAACAATCATATTAAAACTATCTTCAACAGCTATTTTTAAAGCTTTTTTAATGGATGAACCATCAATAACTGCATCAGTTGCTAAAAAACATAACATAGTTCCCATATTTGGAGCTATCATACCAGTTCCTTTAGTTATTCCACCAATATGAACAATTTCATTATTATCTAAAGTAATTTCAACTGCAAACTCTTTAGGAACAGTATCAGTTGTCATGATAGCTTTAGCTGCATCAAGTGAATTTTCAGGATTATTATCTAAATTAGAAAGAGCATTATATGCCACATCTTCAATTATATCCATAGGCATTTTTCTTCCAATAACCCCAGTAGATGCAATAGCTATCTCTTCTTTAGGATAATTTAAATCTTTAGAAATTAAATTAACTAAATATTTACAGTCTTCAATTCCTTGTTGGCCTGTAAAACAATTTGCATTTCCACTATTAACAAAAACAGCAGATATTTTACCATTTTTAATAACTTCTTTTGTATATTTTACTGGAGCTGCAGAAACTTTATTTGTTGTAAATACTGCAGAAGCAACACTATTTGGACAATCAATAATAGCTACACCATATTTTCCATTACGTGATCCAGCAACTTTAACACCATTAACTGCACATAACCCTCCAGAAATATCTTTAATAACCATATAAAATCACCAAAAAAGATTAATTATTATATCACTTCAAATACTTAGAATTATCTATTTCAGAGTTATAAGTTGTTTCATTTTTAACATAAGAATCAGAAGTCATCTCTTCAGTTACATTAACTACAGTTGGTGTATTGTTAGTAACATTATCGGCAGATGCATCTTCATTAATAGCTATATCAATACCTACACCAACACCAATTCCAAATGCAATCAATGCAATAACCATAAATGTTATAATAATACCATCATTTTTTTCTGACAAATAAACAACCTTTTTCTAATTTAATCTAAAAAACATATAACTTAACTTAATTATAATAAAATCTATTATAAATTTATTCCTATGAAATAACTGCATAAATAAGAGCGAATATTATCGCAACAAAACTAAATTCACCAAGCCCAATAACAGATAAAATGTAAGCAATTAAGAATACAAAGAAGAATACAGTAAATAATTCTCCTTTACGATTTTCAATTGAATCTATTAATGTTCTGAAGAATTCTGTTGGAACATTATATGCATATAAACCATTAGCTAATTCAAAAACCACTAAAGACAAAGGAGATGCAGAATTAATAGAATCAACTAACTGTGCTCTTTCACCAGCTTCTCTTCTACTTCTTCCAACTCCAGCCCTGATTTTAGCACCATTATCAAGTGCAAACCAAGCAGCATCTAAACCAGCGCGAATAGCTAAATCTTTTGATGGGAATCTAGCTATAAAATCATCCCCACCTTCCCTATAACCTTCTAATTCACCTTCACACTCAGTTTCAATGAAATTTTTAATACTTGTCATTAATTCAACAAGTGTGTCTCTTCCATTTTTACTGATAAATTTAGTTGAATCAATTAAATCAATGAAAAGATAATTTTGATATTCAGTAGCACTAGATTTTCTAAGTTTAAATGGAGAATCAAATACTAATGCATATTCACCACCAAGTTTAGTGAAAGCTATTCCTGGAAATTTACCTACTTCATTAGTATAATCTATAGATCTTTCAATTGATGCAGCACCAGTCATTCCTACAGCAGATATAATGTCTACTCCCCTTTCAAGACCAATACCAATAATCTCAACACCAACTCTAATAGCATCATTTTTACTTGGCATCTTTGCAACTAATTCTGTTGAGCTCTTCTCTACTATTTCACCATGTTCATTTTCAATGATTTTTACAAATATATTGATTAAATTAGAGGGATGAGGAAGCTCTACATAGAAGTAACGATCACTACCCATAATAATGTTACTTACTAATGCATATTCTTCAATCTTATTTTCAGCTGCTTTAAGTTCATAGAAATTATAATCTTCAGGTATATTTTCTTCACCAATATCACGTAAAAGATTTTTTAAAATACTATCAGTAGTTATCTCTGCTTTTTCAATTTCTAAAAGTGCTGTTTGAGTATAATTGAATAATTCAACATATTCAGTTTCAACCGGATTTGTTGGAAAAAACTTTGTACCTACACTAATAGGATTAAGTTTAGTATATAACTTAATCAAATTATTAGTTAAGCCATTAGCCATCCCAGTTTCCTCCTTTTTCAAGATCTATTTCAAATTGACCTGGTTTTTCAAGCATAATATCTGGTTTAACAGAAACAAAAGGAAATTTCCAAGACCCTAATCTTCCTGCAATAGTACTAGCTATATTTCTAGAGTTTTTCTTAATAAAAACCTCATCATAACGACTTACACGAATAACAATATTAAATGGTGCATTTTCAGTTACTTCATCTGCAACCATAATATTCAATTCAAAAGTTCCTGGCCTTGTAAATAAATCATTACGAACAGCAACTAATGGTTTCTTTTCAAGTTTTAATCTGTCTGCTACAGTAACAGAAATGCTTCCAGCATTTTTAACTACCATTTTATAATCTTTAGGGTGAACTAATACAAAAATTACATAAGGTGCAGCTACTTCCACATCATCTACCATGTCAACAATTTTGTTAAACATTGGTATTTTAGTGAAAATCTTTTCAATTTTTGAACTTACCTCACTTTCATTATCAATACGTATAATAGACTGCTTAGCTATGTTTAATGGGGAAATTTCTAACCCTTCTTTACCTTCATAAACTTCCCATTTTTTAAAATTCAATTCTTTAATAATCTCATCAGAAATATGTTGTAAAATGTTTTTATCTCTTTTTGGTCTTTTAGTTTTTCCAATAGATAATCTACCATTTTCAATTACAAAGGGAAGTCTAATAGCATTAATATTAGTGAATTCATCAGCATAATCCCTAAATTTATCATTAGATAAAATTCTTGCATTTTCATTAGAAGCTAATTCTAATATAAAATGATCTGCATCCATTCCTGCTGGAGCTTCCTCTACATTATCACTTTCCAGCAATTTTTCATACTTCTCTTTATCATCTATTTCATGACGAAGTGATGCATCAGCAATAATTACAAATTCATCACCACTTTCCTCTAATGCCTTAACTGCAGCCAAAATATTAGACATTAAAGGTTTAGAATCTTCTTTTTTATTAGCATGAGCTACATTAGACGCATCGATAACAACTTTCATAAAAATCACCTAATAAACCTTTATGTGGCTAAAATAGTTAATTAAAGATTATATTAAATGTTATATATATTAGTTTAATCATATATTTAAATCTAATCAAAATATGAGAAAATTAGAAAAAATTAGAAAAAAAGAATTAAAATAATTAAAGAATGTTGCGTGGGTATTCACCCAACAATATTTTATCTCCAGCAACCCTATTAAGAACAACTTTAATAGATTCATCATCAATAAAATAAGTATTATATGAATTAGTGTCTTTACCTCTAAGCTTTTTAGAACAAAGAGAACCCGCATTAACAAATAATGTATTATTCATTTTCCATATATTAGGAACATGTTTATGTCCTGCTAAAACCATATCTACTTCATGGTTCACTAAAGTTTTAAGAATGTCTCCTGCATCAGATAAAACATTACGTTCACGACCAGTCTCTGGAATTGGAATTACATGATGATGAAGGGCAACAACAGAAAATCTTTCATTGACAACACAGTCATCCAATATATGATCCATCCATAATTGTTGAGGCCTTCCAATGTTTCCACTATCAACATCCGGAGTACTACTATCTAAACCAATAACAACAAAATCATCATCTTTTGTTAATTTCCAACTTCTTTCACCAATTAACTCTTCAAAAGTTTGATGACCCAAATTACGAGAGTCATGATTCCCAGGGACTGCAAATAAAGGTGATTCAAATCTACTTAAATAATCTTTAACAAGAAGATAATCACGATAATAACCTTGATCTGTTAAATCACCAGTTAAAACAATCATATCTGGTTGAAGATTATTGATTTCATCTACAGCCTGAAAGAAAACATCTTCATCAAACTCTGTGTGACTTACATGTAAATCTGAGATATGTGCAATGATAGTCATATTACCCTATTGATTTAATTTTAAAATAGCTTCAGCTAAATCCCCATTAGTATCAATTAATGCTTGTTCAGCTTCATCTTTAGAAACACCAGCTTGATTAGCTACCATTTCAATATCTTCATCAGGAATAATTAATTCTTCCTCAATTTCTACTTCTTGAGCTTTACCAGTTACTTGGTAAGTCTCCTGACCCATAACATTCATTAAACTAACTTCAGCATTAGGAATGATTAATTCTTTATCTTCTAAACGAATGATAACTTCTTTAACATTTTTAAGTTCTTTCATATCCATTCCCATTTTTTTCATTTGCCTTTGCATTTGTTTCATTTGTTTTGGATTCATTCCAGGTATCATAATTAAACTCCAATAATAATTTATTCATTAAGTTTTTTATTAATAATACTTATTAAATATTTAGTTTAATTATAAAAGAAGTAGAGTTTATAAAAAATATAAAAAATAAAAAAATAAGGTTAAAATTAATTTAACCTTGAACTGTTATTGTTTTTGAAATGGTGCAGCCATTAGCCACTGCAGTTACAATATATTCTCCCATAGAAAGATTAAGATTATCAAATACTGCGATACCTTCATCATTACTTATTGCTTCTGTGAAAACACCATTAATGTTAATAGTAACCCTTTGATTAGCTAATCTTTCACCAGTTTCGCTTAAAACAATAGCATTAATCTCATCAGAAGTATTATTGTAATCCATAATCTCCAAGGTAGGTAAAACAGTAATATTATTACTTACATGTAAACCATTGTAAGATATAGCTGTAACAATATAGTTACCAGGATTTAAATTAATATTCAAAGTAGCAAGCCCATTATCATCACTAACTCTAATATAAAATACACCATTAATATTAAAAGTAACAGCAGAATTAGCTAAAGCCTTACCCTCACCATCTAAAACAGAAACAACATACTGAGTACCATTTCTATAATATTTAACAATGTTTTCACCAGACATAGTAGGTAAAACAGTTATATTATTACCAATGCTTAAACCATTAGGAGCATATGTAGTAATAATATACTCACCAGGATTTAAGTTAATATTCAAAGTAGCAAATCCATTATCATCACTAACTCTAGTATAAAATACACCATTAATATTAAAAGTAACAGCAGAATTAGCTAAAGCCTTACCCTCACCATCTAAAACAGAAACAACAAATTGACTTCCATTTCTATAATATTTAACAAGATCCTCACTAGTTATAGTAGATAAAACGTTAACATTGAAAGTGTAAGTTTTGTTATCCACTGGACTGAAAACAGTCAATACATAATTTCCTGGATTTAAATTAATATTCATATTAATTATACCATTTTCATTACTTGTACGTTGATATGTAACTCCATTAACAGTAATATTAACAGTAACATTGCTTAAAGGAGTGCCATAATTATCTACAATTGTTGCACTAAATTGAGACTCGTTTTTATAGTATTTTTCTAAATCATCAGCAACAACAGAAGAAGTTACAGTATAAACTTTTATACATGCAGTAATATTCTCATCTTTTAAATCTATCCATTCTCCAGAAGTTTTATCATACAAAAATGAAACCCCCTCAGGAAGATAAGTATTGAAATATCCTGAAAATGGGAAATATTCTTTTGTTACTACAACTTCAAATACATCTCCTGTATTAATCTGGATTGGATTATCTAATTTAATAGTGTTAAAACCAGTAAAGGCACTTTCACCACTTTGTGTATGAATTAATTGATTATTTACATAAATATCAATAGTATAATTCTCATTGTTAAAGAAGTAAGTACCTACAGCACTAATAAGCTCATCTTTAATGGAAATAAACCTATTAGAATAAGATGTATTCATTGATTGAGCATTAGTAAATCCGCTAAAATCATATTGATAATTCCTATCATAAGTATCATTAGTAATTAGATATGCAACTGAAAATGCAGTAGCTAATGAAACATCATAATAGGAAATATAGAAATATCCATCTTCACCATAACTAGAACCCCAACTATTTCTTAATATAAATGCACCATCACCCGGTGGAGTAACAGCAAAATTATCTTTACTATAATTATCATCCCAGCCTACAATAGAAACATAATGATTACCCATAGGCTGATCATAATTATAATAAGAAGAAGTGTTAGCATTATAATAATTTGATTGTTCTTCAGCAGTTGTTGCTGCATAATAATATACAGTTACATAACCATATTTCATTATTGCTTCTTTAAGAGCATCATTATCAGTGAAATTATCTCTAACAGGAATGAAAACTGCATTTTGTACATGAACATTAAAGTAACTCATAAGATATGGTGAAATTTTTCCTAATTCATCATAACTATCATCTTCAGTAGGAAATGCACCCAACCATGCCAAGATATAAGCAGCCCCACTAATACCTGATCCTCCTTCACTTAACAATTTATTACCAAAAAGAGAATACATAATCATTGAATTCTGCATATTGTTTTCTGAAAAGTCATATTCGACACCAGTAGCTTTTAATAGAGCAGATTCAAATGCAGCCATTGAACCAAAAGCCCAACAAGCACCCATACTGCCCTGATTACGAATAGGTAATACAACACCATAATCACGTAAATCAAAACTATCTAAAGAAATATTTACTGGAACAGTACTATTAATAAGTTCTAATGTAATTCCCCTTCCATCAACTACCATATAATAAACTGTGTTATTTAAAGAAACAGTATCATTATTAAAATTATTATCTATAAGAGTCACATTATTATCAAAAACAGAATAAAAATTACTATTGTCTAAAAATGTTGAATTCATAATCAATGCATTAGAACTGTATGAATAAACAGAACCCCCATTAATTAAAGCAACATTATTCTCAAAATAAGTGTTATTAACTATAACATTACTATAATCCACATATAATGCAGCACCATTTCCAGATAATTCAGTGATTTCAGAAGTAGAATCTCCTAAAGCCACATTACCTATAAATTGAGAATCAATGATATTTAAATCATCAAAAGATGCATAAACAGCACCACCATTATATAATGCATAATTATCAATAAATTTTGTATTGGTAATATTAACCCCTGAACTTAGAGCCATTACAGCTCCACCAAATTCAGAATCACAATCTTCAAAGGAAGAATTAATTATATAAATTTGAGATGTACTTGAACTTCCAAATGTAGAACCATCCACATAAATAGCTCCTCCATTTTTAGAAGCAGATGAATTTTTAAAGTTAGAATTTACAACAATGGCATTACCTATTTTTACACCAATAGCACCCGCAGTTTTATTAGCATATAAGTTAGTAAAATTTGAGTTATAAACTGCTAAATTACCCTGAGTCATATAAATAGCACTTGAATAGTTAGAATTTATCCTATCAAAAACAGTATTGTTAACAACTAAATAACCTCCTGAAGAATAAATTTCAGCCCAGTGCACATTATTATTCATAAAAGTTGAATCACCAATATAAGTAACTCCTCCTTGTGAGTAAATACTTGATCCAGAAGATGTAGCGGAATTTCCTGTGAATGTGGAATTGACCACTTTTAGTTCACCAATATTTACAATTGCTCCACCCACACCAGGACCTGTATGAGCATTATTAGAATTACCATTTAACAGGGTTACATTATTTAAGGTTAGGGAACCTCCAACTATAACAAATAACCTAGCAGAGTTATCTCCATCGATAACCCCATTTGAAATAGATACTGATTTATTAATTCGAATACCATCAACTAAAGAAATATCTTCATCTCCAGTTGCATTCCACTTAACAGTAGACCCATTTAAGTCGATAACAACAGGAGTATCTGTTTCATGAATTTTATTACTGATATCTTTAAATTCATAGACCTCGATATCATCAATAGGTTCATTTGCAATATCATCTACAATAGCTGTACTATTATCAACATCTTCAGCAGAAACAGCAGCTATTGAAAAAAGAGATATAACAAAAAAGATTATAAAAGCTTTTTTAAAATCCATTTTTTCCTCAATCTCCTTGAGAGTTATAATAGAAAAAATTATTCTACATTGAATTATCTTCAATACAAAGTATAAGTAATTACCTAAAATAAAATAAAAATAATAATTATTAGAATAATATTTGATTAAAAATTATTAAACTGAATAAATAATAAAAAAAAGAAAAAAAAAGAAATTAATTAGTTGGAATATATCAAACCGGTCGCTCTAGAAGCAAATATTGTTATAAATGAATATATGATGAGTATGCTAATGATATATCCAATATAAGGAACAGCTGAAATAAACACACTAATTAAAATTAATATTACAGAAATAATAGCTAAAACTATCCACCATGCAATAAATGACCCAACACCTATTCTTTTAAAATCACCAATTATCTCAGAAAATGCAAAACCTTGAGAAAAGCTTCCAGTATTTGCTAATCTACACATAGCTATTGTAGAAAATAATGAAAAGATAATAAATAGGATTAAACTTATTATAAGAGTAATTCCAAGAGAACCAACAAAACCAAGAGCTAAATCAGAAGGTACAGTGGTAGCACCACCCATAGTTAAATTAATTATTTCAATAAAAGCTTCTGCAGCTCCAGTCACAATTAAAAGTGCAAAAAATACAATTACTGGAATAATTGAATAAACAATACTTAAAATAAGTACTTTAATACCATCAACAATATTCTCTACAATATCAAAATTTGGAAGCTGATCCTGACCATGAATTGTATCTCTAACAATTGCTAAACTATAACCACTAACAATAAGTCCTGCTACAAGAGCAATTATTGATGTGATTATTGAAGCTGCCCCCAAATCTATTCCAAAAGAAATTAAAACAGAAGATAATCCACCAAGAATAAGTAAAATACCTAAAACTAACCATTTTTCCATATTTCCAAAAGGAAATCTAAAAGCATTATTAAAAATTGAACTAATTGACATATTATCATCCAAACTTAATCAATATGCCTACTATAAACCTACCAATATTTAAATATACTTATAAAAAACAGCAAAATAATTATAAAAATAGTGGTATTAAACTGTGAATTATTAAAATTATAAAAAAAAGAGAAAAAGAAAAAGAGTAATTAAACTCTTTAAATAATGTTTAAACTTACATCATTGGAGGCATTCCGCCCATAGCAGATGGGTCCATACCATCAGGAGCATCACTACCACTAGATGCAATTACATCATCGATTCTTAAAATCATTTCAGCTGCTTCAGAAGCGGATTGAATAGCTTGTTTTTTGACACGTTTAGGTTCAATTACACCAGCATCTTTCATATCCATTACTTCACCAGTGAATACATTTAATCCCATGTAAGCGTTGTCTTCATGAGCTGCTCTTAAATCTACTAAAGAATCAATACTGTCTAAACCTGCATTTTCAGCTAAAGTTTTAGGAACAATTTCTAAAGCTTCTGCAAATGCAGTAACTGCTAATTGTTCTCTTCCACTGATAGATTCAGCATAATCTTTGAGTTTTTTAGCCATAGCGATTTCTGGAGCTCCTCCACCAGCTACAACTTGGTCATCTTCTACGGTAGCTGCTACAACACCAATTGCATCTTCAATTGCTCTTACAATTTCATCTACAATGTGTTTGGTACTTCCTCTTACAAATAAGGTTACAGCTTTTGCAGATTTACATTCTTCTACAAAGATCATGTCTTCGCCAGATACTTTTCTTTCTTCTACAATACCTGCTTCACCTAAATCGCTTGCTTCTAAGTCATCTAAGTTAGATACAACAGTAGCACCAGTTGCTCTAGCTAATTTTTCAATGTCAGATTTTTTGACTCTTCTTACAGCCATAATACCTGCTTTAGATAAGTAGTGTTGTGCTAAGTCATCGATACCTTTTTGAGCGAATAAAACATCAGCACCAGAATCAGCTATTTTGTTAACCATTTCTTTGACCATGTTTTCTTCTTGTTCAATGAAAGCTTGCATTTGAGCAGGATCAGTTATTCTAATTTCAGCATCAACTTCAGTTTCTTTTACTTCAAGAGGAGAGTTGACTAAAGCGATTTTAGCATCTTTTACTTCAGATGGCATACCTGGGTGTACTTTTTCTTTGTCTACAATTACACCTTCAACTAATGTTGAGTCTTCTACTACAGCACCATCTTTTTTCTCAATTTTAATGTGATCAATATCAACTTTACCGTCTTCAGCTACTTTTTGTACAGCATCAACGATTAATTCAGCTAAAGGTTCACGAGCTGCTTCAGTTCCTTTACCAGTCATAGCAGTCATAGCAACTTTGATTAAAGTGTTTTTATCTACAGAATCAATTGCGATTTCATCTAAAATTTCTTGTGCTTTTTCAGCTGCTTGTCTGTAACCCATAGCTACAATAGTAGGGTGGATATCTAAATCTAATAAAGATTCGGAATTTTTTAATAATTCACCAGCAATAATTACTGCAGTAGTAGTTCCGTCTCCAACTTCATCTTCTTGGGTTTTAGCTACTTCTACAAGCATTTTTGCTGCAGGATGTTCAATATCCATTTCTTTTAAGATAGTAACTCCATCGTTAGTTACTACAATATCACCAAGTCCGTCTACTAACATTTTGTCCATACCTTTAGGACCTAAAGTAGTTCTTACAGTTTCTGCAAGTACTTTACCTGCTAAGATGTTATTTCTTTGTGCATCTCTACCAAGTAATCTGTTGGTTCCTTCAGGTAAAACGAAAATAGGTTGTCCACCTTGTGCCATCTAATCACCTTGTTAATAATTTAATTTTTTTGAATAAAATAAATAAATGACCAATATCAAAAATAAATTAATAAACACATACATTCCTGTTTATTAACATCTAACTTATTGACATGTCATACAATACATAAATGAGTTTGAAGTTATATAAATAGTTTATGGTATATTTCTATACATTAAAAAAATAGCTATCTAATAATATAACATTCATAGCATATAAAACTTACCAAAGGTTATGAAAAAATGAGAATTATAGATCTTACCTATCCTTTAACAAATGAAATAAAAGAATATCCTGGAGACCCTAAATTAGAAATTAAATATTTTAAAAAAGCAGACAAAAAAGATAGCTGCACATTATTTGAATTTAAAAGTGGTTTACATACTGGAACCCACCTAGACGCCCCCTACCATTATATAATTAATGGAAAGAAAATAAAGGATTTTAAGATTGATTCTTTTATTGGGACTACAACTATTCTTAAATCAGATACACATAATAAAATCAAATTAAAAAATTTAGATGATACAAATAACATCCAAGATATTGTAATAATAAATACAGGGTGGGGCAATAAATGGAACAGTAATGATTACTTCTATGATTATCCACATATCTCCAGTGAATTAGCTGAATTCTTAATTGAAAATAATATAAAAGGAATAGCTATAGACACATGTTCAGTTGATAAACATGATGAAAATAAAATACATAAAATGTTTTTAAAAAATGAAATATGGATTGTTGAAAATATAGCTAATTTGGATAAAATAAATAAAAAAGAGTATAATGGATATTTTATCCCATTAAATATTGAAGCTGAAGCCTCTTTTGTAAGGGCATTTTTAGAAGAAAAATAAGTAAAATATTATTTTTTGTCTAATCTAAATGGAGGCGTATTATCTTGAGTAGTGAAAGCATTACTTTCTTGTTGTAACTCATTAAAGAACTCATTAAGTTCTTCTAACCTTTTAATTCTATTATCTCTTTTAGTTAACTCTTCCCTTAAATTAATATATTGATCTTTAGGAACAGACCTTTCTTTAACAATATTTAATTCATTATCTCTTTTAGTTAACTCTTCCCTTAAATTAATATATTGATCTTTAGGAACAGAGCTCTCTTTAACAATATTTAATTCATTATCTTTTCTATATAATTCCTGATTTTTAATCTCAAGTTCTTTTTCTAAAGCCATAATCTTATTTTGACTTTCAACATCATTTTCTAATTTAACAATTTCAAGTTTAAACTCATCGATTTGTCTAGAAAGTGAATTAATATATGCATCTTTTTCAGCCAATTGTTTAAAAGTTTTATTTAACCTTTCATTAACTTCAGCCAATTCTCTTTCTTTATAAGACCTTAATTGTTCAGCAAAATATTCTTTAACCTCATCTAAAGAAGTACTAACATAATTTAACTCGTAAATTTTGCCTTCTTTTTCTTTAATGATTTTATCCTTTTCATTTAATTGATTATGTAAACTTTTAATTTCTTCTTCAGCTTTAAATTTAATAACAGAAACTTCTTTTTCTTTATCCAAAATAAGATTTTCAAGCTCTTGAATTTTATCAGGAGTTTTATCCATTTGTTTTTGAAATTCAAGCTCAGTGAGATCATATTTAAGTTTATTAAGTTCTAATAAACAAGATTTAATTAAAGATTGTAAAGTTTCTTTCTCACTATCCATCCCTAATTCCATTTTATCCACTTATTTTAATTTTTTTAAAAAAATTATGCCCTAAATTTTAAAATATTATCATTAATTTCTATAATTAACAATATGTAACTAATAATTAATTTAATACTTTATAGTATTTAAATTAATCCCTAAAAAGAACCATAAAACCAAATAAAAAAACAATTAAAGAAATAGTGAAAAATTAAGAAAAAAAGAAAAAAAAGATAAAGCTACTCAGAGTATTTTATCATTAATAAGTTCAGCATTTAAAACTGAAGCTCCAGCAGCACCACGTATTGTATTATGTCCAACAAGAACATATTTAAGACTGTTATCAAATACTTGGTCTTTTCTAACCCTACCTACAGTAACAGACATACCATTACCTGCATTTCTATCCATTCTAGGTTGTGGCCTGTCTTCTTCCTCTTTAACAATAACTGGATTTTCAGGAGCAGAAAATAGATTTAATTTTTGAGGCAAACCTTTAAATGATGCCATTTTACTTTTAACATCTTCAATATCAAAGTCATCATCAAAATCAATGAAAACTGCTTCAGTATGGCCATCAATAACAGGAACTCTATGACAAGATGCACTTAATTTAAATTGAGCAGGTTTAACTTCAGAGCCATCATAATCTCCTAAAAGATGTAATGTTTCACTTTCCATCTTTTCTTCCTCATTACCAATGTAAGGTACTAAATTATCCACAATAGCCATTGAAGGTACACCATTATAACCTGCACCAGATACTGCCTGCATTGTAGAAACTCTAATAGATTCAATATTAAAATTATCAACAATAGGCTTTAAAGATAAAGTTAAAGCAATTGTAGAGCAATTAGGATTTGTTACAATAAATCCATCCCAGTTATTTTCCTTTTGTTGAGCTTCAATCATGTCTAAGTACTCTGGATTAACTTCAGGAATTACTAAAGGAATATTTTTCTTCATCCTGTGAGCACTAGCATTAGATGCTACAACATAATCTTTTGCAAATTCTTTTTCAACTTTAGCTGCAAAATCAGTGGGAAGAGATGAAAATACAATATCCACATCATTTGACATTGCTTCAGGAGATGTTTCAGTAACTACAATATCTTTAACAGATTCTGGCATTTCTTCAGCAAGATACCAAGTAGTAGCATCTTCATATCTTTTACCTGCAGATCTAGAAGAAGCAGCTAATGCAGTAACATCAAAATCAGGATGATTTTCTAATAATTGAATGAATCTTTGACCAACCATCCCAGTTGCACCAAGAACACCAACATTAACCATATTCAACACCTATTCTAATCCAAGAACATCATTCATACTGCTAACAACACCTTTTTCAGCAGTAGGAACATATCTAATAGCCCTAATAACACCAGCAATAAATACTTCCCTAGTGTGTGCTCTGTGAGTGAATTCTATTCTTTCACCATCACCAATAAACATTGCAGTATGGTCTCCAACAATATCTCCACCACGGATAGCATGAACACCAATTTCTTGTTTAGTTCTTTGTCCAACCATACCTTTTCTTCCAAATACTCCAACTTCTTCTGGATCACGTTCAAGTGCTTCAGCTATTGTTTCAAATGCAGTCATAGCAGTTCCAGAAGGAGCATCCTTTTTCTGATTATGGTGTGCTTCAATAATTTCAATATCAAAATCATTTAAAATTGGAGCTAATTTTTTAAGAGTGTTGAAAAATACATTTACTCCAATTGCCATATTGGATGAAATTACTGCACCAATATTATTATCTTTAACTGCTTGGATGTTGCTTTCCATTTGTTCATCTGAAAAACCAGTAGTTCCAACAACTAAGTTAACACCACATGAAGCAGCTTTTTTAACTGTTTCAGCAGCTGCATGAGCAATAGTAAAATCAACTAATACATCAGGATTAGTTTCTTTTAGAGTTTCTTCTAATTTTTCAGCACCTGTAATTTTTACACCTATTTCACCAATACCTGCCCTAACACCTGCATCTTCACCTGCTAAAGGAGTTTCTGGTATTTCAATAGCTGCAACAACTTCCATATCATCTTGTTCTGTAATTTTTCTAATTATTCCAGAGCCCATCCTACCTGCAGCTCCGGTAACTGCTACTTTTATCATATTATAACCTATTTAAATTAAATTAGAATCTTTTAAAGCTTTTTTAAGAATTTCAACATTATCTTCTTTCATTTCAGCTAATGGTTGTCTAAGTGGTCCAGAAGGAAGTCCCATTATCCTCATTGCTGTTTTAGCAGGTACAGGATTACTTTCAACAAACAATGCTTTAATTAAATTAATCATTTCATAATGAAGCTCTTGTGCTCTTTGGTAATCCTCATTTAACATGCTGTCAACCATTAAAACCATTCTTCTTGGGTCTACATTAGCTGATGCACTAATAACACCAGTTCCTCCTAATGCCATAATAGGTAAAGTTAATCCATCTTCACCAGAAAGAATGTTAAAATCTTCTTCTAATCCTTCTAATGAAAGAGCTTTGTAAATTTCAGAAATTTTATCAATACTTCCACTAGCTTCTTTAATAGCATCCACATTATCAATTTTAGCTAATTCCACAATTGTATCCACATCTAAATTAACACCCGTACGGGATGGAACATTATAAGCAATTATTGGAATGTCAGAGGCATCACTAATAACTTGATAATGATCTATCAAACCATGTTGCTGAGGTTTATTGTAATAGGGAGTAATTACTAAAGCTGCATCAGCACCGGCATCTTCAGAGAATTTCACTAAATCAATAGCTTCTTTAGTGGAATTACTGCCTGCTCCAGCTAATGTTTCTACACGACCATCAACTTCATCAATTAATATTTCAATGACCTTTTTATGTTCATCGTGAGATAAAGTAGCTGATTCACCAGTAGTTCCAGCAGCAAGCAAACCATTAACTCCATTATCAATTAAGAAGTTAATATTTGACCTAAATCCTTCTTCATCAATTTCTTCATCTTTTGTGAATGGGGTTACCATTGCAACATATGTTCCTTCGAAATTCATTTTAAAACCTCTTTTACTAATTCATGTGCTTTTTCACCATCTTTCCATTCCACAAAAACAACAACTGCAGTTTGTGAGGAAGATATTTCAACAATATTAATATTATTTTTCCTTAATGGTTCAGTTATATTAGATATGATGCCTGGAGTGTCAATAAACTCTGGACTTACTAATGTAATCATAGCTATATCCTTTCCTAAAGATAATGAACTTAATATATCGCATTCAATTACTAAATTATGTAATAAGTGATATGCTTTATCAGCTTCATTTTTATTTACAAAGATAGTTATTGAATTTTGACCTGCTGAAATGCCAAATATATTAATATTATCTTCTGCAAGACAAGCTGTTAAATCTGCAAGAATGCCTGGTTTATTAAGCATATCTTCTCCAACAATAGCTATAACTGAAATTGGACTATCATGTAATGAAGCAATTTTCATCATGTCTCCTTCAAAAGGGCCAACAATTTTAGTTCCTTTACTTGATAAGTCACCATTTTTAAAGTTTATAATCTTAGCATTGATTAATGGATCTTTATACTTTAATGCATGAGGATGTAAAACTTGTGCACCATGAGTAGCTAAGTCCCTCATTTCTTCAACTGATATTTTATCCAGTAATTCTGCTTCTTCTATCTTATTTGGATCTGTAGACATTACTCCATCAACATCAGTAACAATAACTACTTCCTTAGCATTTAAACAATGCCCTAATAAGAATGCAGTGACATCACTTCCTCCTCTTCCAAGAGTGGTAATTTCACCACTAGGCCCTTTTCCTAAAAATCCACATACAACTGGAATTATTCCTTGATTAAGCAAATCTTTAATTCCTTTAGCTTTTTTAGTTGTAGTTGAAAAATCAATTTTAGCCTCTAATGGATTACTATCTGTTACAATAGGCCATAATTCATTATAAGGATCAATGAATTCAGATTTTACTCCAAGAGATTCAATAGTTGCAGCAAATAATCTAATACTAGTTAATTCACCCATTGCCATTATTTCAGCCTTTTGCTTATCAGTTAATCCTTTTCCAACTGCCTTGTCAGATAAATCAATTAACTCATCAGTTGTCTTGTTAACAGCTGAAACAACAACTAATACTTGATTACCTTTCATATATTCGTTTACAACAGATTGCGCCGCTTTTCTAATTCTTTCTCCATTTCCTACCGAAGTTCCGCCAAATTTGGCTACTACTAAATCCATTAATATTCACACCTATTTAGATTAAATGTGTTAATAAATTTTTATTAAACAAAAATTTTCTATATATTTATTTAAATATTCATATTAATAAACTTTTTAGAAAAAGCAGCAATAAAACTGAAAAATAAAAAAACAAAACAAAATAATAAAAAAAAGTTAAAAAAAAGATAGAAATAAATTTATTCTTGAGTTTGTTCTAATCTTACAAGTCTGGTTACATAACCTGCAATTTTATTTCTTAAATGTTTAGTACTAACAGTAGAATATTCCATTACTAATTTTTTATTTTCTTCAAAATCATTGGTGAAAACACCTTTATGGGTTTCTACTAATTCTTTTGCTAAACGTTTAACAAATGAAGTTCTAATATTTCCCATCGTCATGCCTCCTTAAAATTTTTCTTTGTTCATTTTTACTTAAAATAGCTAACATGTCTATAATTTGATTAAGAATATCTTTATCAATATTTTTCTCAATAGCTAATTTATCAACTTTATCATGAATAGATTTTTCTCTATTTTTATCATAAATTTCCATACCGAGATATACTTTAGCAGAAACTATATCTTTTGCAAGAGAAGTTCTACGAGATATTAAATCAACTAATTCATTATCAATATCATCAATTAGCTGTCTAGAATGTTCAAGAAGATTTCTTGCATCATCTTCATTTTTAAAATTATACTCTGTATATTCATTCATGACAAATTACCTCAGTAAGCTAGAATAATGATAATAATATAATATATATTCTTATAATATTTAAATAATTAGGTTAAACCTTTGTAAAAAAAGATGTTTAAAATAATAATAAAAAAATATTAAAGATATAGCTTAATATTTAGCAATTCTTATTTTTATATCTTGCCATAGACATAGCTAAATAAAGCTGCAACCTTCATTATCACTAAAGGTTTCAATAACACGCCCATCCAATAAAGACCATGCTTCCTTAATATCATCAATTTTATCTTCTTCACATATTGCAACAAATGATGATCCAGTTCCAGACAATCCTGATGCCAAAGCTCCAGCATTTAAAGCTTCAATAGCTATTGAAGAATCAAAACCTAATGCCGCTGCATAAATTAATCCATTAAGATTAAGTGCTTTAAAGTAATCTTTATTTTTAGCTATTTCAAAAGCAGTTTCAACAAGAGGAGCCATTAATTTCATTTTATTAACATCAGAACTTCCAGATTTAGATATAAAATTAGGCATGTAAACTAAAACAGGTAACTCTTCCATTGGCTCTTTAATCAGAATTTTCCTTGCACCATTATCAGTTACTGTAACTCCTCCAAAATAAGAAGCAGTTGCATCATCAAAAGCTCCAGTAATAGTAACTTTTGCTTTAAGAGAAGATTCAATAGCTAAATTAATAATATCAAAATCACTAAGAGGTTCTAGATTAAATTCTTCAGAAATTATTTTTGAACAAATAGCTGTAACAGCATTTGAAAGAGCACTGCTACTTGATAGACCAGAAGCCATTGGAAGTTCTGAAGTAGTTTTAATATCTAAACCAAATTCATCAGTATTAATATTATAATAATCAAAAACATTGCTTACACAAAGTTCCATTAAAGAAGTATCTGCTCCTACATCATTAGAACAGGTTATTGAATGAGATTGTGTCTTTGCATTACAAACAATATCCAATCCAATTCCAAATGCAGAACCAAAACCAGTAGCTATTGCATTTATAATAGTGGCAGAACCTGGAGAACGTACAACTTTTTTCAAATTATCACCTATTTTAACTCTTTGTAAGGTATATTTATATTTGCAAAATCCATAGCCCTATTTCTTGCATGAGCTTTATAATAATCATATTCACCTGAAAACAAGATTTTATCAATAGCTGATACCACAGTCTTATCATCATGAGGATTTATTAAAAGACCCACCTGAGGAGTGATAATTTCTTGGATTCCACCAACTTTACTTCCAATAACTGGTTTTCCACAAGCCAAAGCCTCAATTAAAACTAAACCAAAACTTTCTGAAAATGAAGGAAGCACAAGAACATCACAGCTTGGAATAATCTTTTCAACATCACTTCTAGATCCAGTGAAAAAGACATCAGAAATATTTTCCTTTTGAACTTTTTCTTTTAAACCATTTAATAAAGGACCATCCCCTACAATAACAAGCTGATAATCATTATTTGAATGTTTTTTAGCTTCAATTAATAAATCAACATTTTTTCTTTTAATTATATTTCCAACGAAAAGGACAACTGGTTTATCAGATAAGTTTAACTCTTTTCTAAAGCTATCGTCTGGATTTTCATTAAATTTATTTACATCAACAGAATTCCAACATAAATCTATTTTATTTTCAATTCCATCAACACCAGTAGCGATTATTTCATCTTTCAATGCATTACTTACAGCAAGAATATGATCAGCATTTTTTAATATCTTTTTAATAGGACTTCTCATAAAAAACTGTTTTTTATACAATTCAAACATATCTGAACCATGAGCAGTTACATATGTTGTAATCCCATATTTTTTTCCAACTTCTACAGCAGCTGCTCCTGCAGGGAAGAGATAATGGCCATGAATAATATCAATGTCCACTTTTTTAATTAAGTCTTTTAATGCTTTTTTAGCATTTCTTTTAAACATTAAACCCCTAAGACCAGGAATATCAATTCCTTTTGTCCCAATAACATGAATTCCATCAATATCTGCTAAATTTTTATGAGGGTAAGTAACTACATAAACTTCATGCCCTTTTTTAACAAGTTCACGAGCTAAAGTGTGAATATGAACTCCAACACCACCAACATGAGGTGGAAACTGACCAACCATTGCAATTTTCATTATTAAACCTCAAAAATTATCATTTAAATAATTTCCTTCCATATCAACAAGAATAACTTTAATATCCAAATCAAATCTTAATTTACACCTTTCAGAAATCGCATCAGCTAAACTGTTACATACTTTAAGTTTTAAATTTGCATTATCTAAAATATCCAGCATATCTTCAGTTGTTTTTGACTCATATAATTTTTTAATAACATCTAAATTAGCACCATTTAATGCAGCATGAGTAATCATTATTTCTTTACGCCCATCTGCAACTGCATGCTTTGTATTGAAAATTCCACCAGCAACTTTAATGACTTTTCCAATATGGCCAAAAAATAAAAAAGAATCAATTCCTCTCTTTTTAGCTTCTTCAAACATGAAACCAATATAATTGCCTGTTTGAATAATTTCTTCTTTAGAAACATCTAATTTTTTAATAGCTAATTTTTCACCAATATTACCAGGTACAAAAACTAAATTTTTAATTTCAGACGCAATAGCCACATCAATTTGAGTTACAATTGAATCCTTATATGCTTTAGAAGACATTGAACGGGCAATGCCCTTGGTTCCAAGTATTGAAATTCCCCCAACAATACCTAATTTAGGATTCATGGTTTTTTTAGCTATTTCTTCACCTTCAGGGACACTTATTTTCACTTTAACCATTTTACCTTCAGGAATAAGTGGGAAAAGATTATTTTTTATCATTTCACGAGGAACTGGATTAATTGCATGCTGTCCAGGTTCAATTTGAAGACCAGGTTTTGTAATTTTGCCAACACCTTTTCCACCAGTTATAACAACATCATCAGACCCTTCTTTATCAAGCAATTGAACTTCTGACTGAATAGTTAAATTAACTGTAACATCAGGATCATTATAAGGGCATTTATGAGAATAAGAAATAGCTGAATTTTCACCAACAATATCTGTTTTATCAATAAAGATATTCAAAGATGTATCAGGCGCATCTATCATAACTGAATTAAATGTTTTACCAGAGATAATAGCTTTTAAAGCAGCTAAAGAACAGGCAGTAGCTATAGAACCTGTAGTAACTCCTGTGAAATTTTGATTTGACATTTAAATACAACTTATTTGTAAAAATAATAAAAATAGAAGTTAATTAAAGGTAATTAACTTAAATAGATTTTAATTTTGCAACAAATTCTTCTTTAGAAGGAGCACCAATGAATTCAACTTGACCATCAATAACAATTGTAGGAACAGCCATAATTTGATAATCAATTGCTCTTTTTCTGTTCTCATCAGTGTTTATATTTACAACTTCTAACTCAATATCTAAATCAGTTAAATCAGCTTTTGCTTCTTCTGCAACTTTAACAGCCCCAGGACAGTGAGGACATGAATCAGATGAAAATACTTCTACTTTAATTGCCATTATTACATCTCTCCATTAATTTAATATTTTTATGAAATAAGTTTATAATTCCTTATATATATAATGTTCGCACATATACAAAGTTAAAAAAGCAATGAACCAAATTTAAGAAATTAAAATAAAAATTGATTATAAATAATAGATTTATTAATATAACATCTAATTCAATATAATATTAATTTTATTAAAAACTTAATTTTGAGGATAAATATGGAAAATATACCATCTGATATAAAAGAAATAATAAATGATGCTTATCCATATATTAAAGAATTTAATCCTGCACAAAAAGCAGTTATTGAAAGTGGATATTTAGAAAATAATGAAAACTACATCATATGTATACCTACAGCTAGTGGAAAAACTGTGCTAGGAGTTATGGCTGCTCTACAAACAATTTTAGATGGTGGAAAAGCCGTCTATTTAGCCCCATTACTCTCAATTCAAAATGAAAAGGTTAAAGAATTTAAAAAATTCGAAGAAAATGACATAAGTGTTGGGAAGTACCCTTCAAACTGTGATTTATCAGTAATGGTTTTTGAATCATTTGACAGACTTACAAGATTATCATGGAACCATCTAAGAGAAGTAGATACATTAATTATTGATGAATTCCATATGATTGGAGAGTTTACAAGAGGCCCTACTCTTGAGGCAGCAATTACAAGAGCAAAAATAATAAACCCTTCAATGAGAATAATTTCACTTTCAGCAACTCTAAAAAACATAGAAGAAATTGAAGAATGGATGGATGGAACCTGTATTGAACATGATTACAGACCAATTCCTTTAAATAAAGAGGTTCTTGATATTGAGATGCTAGGAACTAAAAATAAAAATGATGCAATTGTTAAGATTCTTGACAAGGTTATATCAGATGATGCTCAAGCATTAAGCTTTGTTTCAACAAGAAGATTTACAGAAAGTTTAGCTACACATATTGCTAAAAAAATCTCAAAGAAAATTACAAAAGAACAAAGAGAAACCTTTAAAGAAGTATCTGAAAAACTCCTTGAAGTTCCAAAGAAAAAAGGTTCCCTTGCAACAAGCACCTGTTTAAAATTAGCTGAATGTGCTGAAAAAGGAGTGGTTTTCCACCATGCAGGTCTTTTTAATGAACAGAAGGAAATTATTGAAGATGAATTCAGAAAAGGCAATATTTTAATGATAACTGCCACTCCAAGTTTAATGTATGGAGTTAATTTACCTTCAAAATATGTCATAATACGTGATTATACCCGTTGGACAAGTAATGGACCTCAATCAATACCTGTTTTTGATTATGAACAAATGTCTGGAAGAGCAGGAAGACCTCAATTTGATAGTGTTGGTTATTCTTACTTAATAGCTAAAACCTTTGATGAAGCTTATGACCTTCAAGAGAGATATGTTGAAGGAGACATTGAAACAACCAACTCAAAATTAGTTGATAATAAAGATGCCGTTTATAAACAGATTATTGCTCAAATAGACAGTGGACTTTCAAAAGATATTAATGATTTGAAAGAATTCTTTGAAAAAACATTTTACGGTTTCCAAATGCAGAACAATCCTTCAATGTCACTATTTGCAGCAGACAGCATCCAATGGGAGTTAGAATCCTCATTAGAATTTTTACTTAAAAATGATATAATAAATGCAACTCCTGGAGGATTTAGAACTACTGAATTTGGAAAATTAATAGCTAGATCAGATTATGCTGTGAAAACTGCTGTTAAAATTAGAGAATATCTTTCACATATAGATAGCTTCAATGATTCAGAACTTATCTATGCATTATCACAAACTCCAGATATGCCTTTAATTTCATTTAAAGGAAGAAAAAGTAAAGATCCTACACGTGAAAAATTATCTAAAGAAGGACTGTTTGCAGTTAATATTGGTAATGAAGAAGCAACCACAGTTTCTTTAATTGAATGGATTAATGAGAGAACAGAATATGAAATTGAAGTTGCATACCATGTTTATTCTGCATCAACAAGAAGATCAGCTTATGAGGCGTCTCGCTTAGTTAAATTTGTTAAAGAGACATTGGAAGTTCTTGAAGATTACAGATTCCTTAAAGACTGTGACTATTTATCAGCCAGATTATACTATGGTGTTAAAGAAGATATAATACCATTAGTAGTTGGTGTTAAACGCCTTGGAAGAAAAAGAGCTAGAGATCTAGTTAAAACCTTCGGTAATGATTTAACATCAGTTTCAGAAAAAGAACTTCAAAAAATAGATGGAATTGGACCAAAATTAGCAGCAAATATTAAAAAATTTGTAGAAAATTAAAAAAAAAGAGTAGAGATTTAAAAGTCTCTACTAATTAACAAATCAATACCTTCAGCAATTACAGAAATACCAATAAGAATAGCTACATAAACTGGACTTAATAATGCAAAAGCACCTAAAATTATCATCAAAATACCGAGAATTATTGATAATAAAGAAGCTGATTTTACACTAGAAGTTATTAATCTTATAATACCTGAAATTAATAACATAAATCCAACTAAATAGAAGTAGAATCCAACAAATATTTCAAATCCTAAAATACTGAACATTAAATTTAAAGCAAGAATTACAGACAGTATACCTATCAACAGATAGATAACAGAACTAGCTTTAGAGTATTTCCAAAAACTGCAACCTATCATTAAATAATATATTCCTAAAATAAGGAAAGAAATTCCTAAAAGTACTGAGAAAATAAAGTTACTTGCAAGAGGGAATGCTATTATTAAAATACCTAAAATAATAGATATAATACCCAAAATTGTCTTATTATCCATTTTTATCACCTATAAGAAAAAGAAAGAAGATTAACCTCCTCCTTCTGCAACATTTGAATCTAATTCGACATTTTCTAAATCTTCTTTGAATTTTTTAATATCTTCAATGTCTACATCTTTACTGTTTTCTTTATAGGAAGTTGTTTCTTTCATATCTTTTTCATCTAAGACTTCAACTAAATCAGAAACATACCACATACCAGTTTTATCAATTTTAACCCAGGTAGCATTATTTTCTTCTTTAATCTCTAAAACTTCACCAATAGTTCCAGTTTCAGTGTAGCGAACTTGATTTCCTACATTAATTTCTTTTTCCCTTGCATCTACTACCATAAGGAAAACCTCAATTAATTAATCATCCGCTTTTTTAGGTAATTCAATGTCCAATAAAACATAATCTCCAATTGCAGCAATATTCTCATAGGAAACTTCAACAGTCTCTTTAGAAAAGATTCCGCTTTTAAGAGAGATTACGATTTTATCAAAAGCTCCTTCTTCAGGGTCAAATTCCAAATCGTTGATTTCACCCACTTCAACAGCATTTTTATCTAAAACTGCTGCTCCTAAAAATTCTTTAATACGCATTATTTCACCTTATTTAAATTAATATCCCCTCTAAAGAATATTAACACCATAAACAGTAAATATTATAATGACTTTTATATATAAAATTAACTATTAAAAAATAAAATGGGTGAAATACATGGAAAAAGCTTGTCGAATACTGATTGAAGACATTAAAAGCGGAAAAATATCAACTAGAAGAGAGTTGGAAGTTGAAAAAAGACAGCTTTGTAGAGATTTAAAACTAACAAAATTTATGAGCAACTCCAATATTTTAGAATATGCTACACCTGAAGAAAAAGAGATTGTATCAGGCATTCTAAAGAAAAAGCCAACAAGAACACTTTCTGGAGTAGCTATAGTAGCTGTAATGTGTCATCCCCATAATTGTCCTCATGGAAGATGTTTTTACTGTCCAGCAAGTGATGTAGCTCCTCCAAGTTATACTGGTGAAGAACCTGCAGCTTTAAGAGGAAGAATGTTTGAGTTTCACCCATATGTTCAAACTTTTAACCGGTTAAAACAGCTAAAGAAAATTGGACACCCTATTGATAAAGTAGAATTAATTATAATGGGAGGAACCTTCCCTTCAAGAGATTTATGTTATCAAGAATGGTTTGTTTCACAATGCCTAAAAGCAATGGTTGATTTTGGATTAATTCTTGAAAAAGAAACTAATTCTGATTATGACATGGATCCAATTAAAATCAAAACCTATGAAGAAGGTATTTTAAAGACTTATGAACCTTCAAACTATGTTTTAATTGATGATGTTCAAAAAGCAAATGAAATATCCAAAGTAAGATGTGTTGGAATGACCTTTGAAACACGCCCCGACTTCTGTAAAGAAGAACATGTTAATAGAATGTTAAAAATGGGAGTTACAAGGGTGGAACTTGGTGTTCAAACCTTATACGATGATATTTACAAGAAAATCAAAAGAGGCCATACCTTACAAGATACAATTGATGCCAACAGAATTTTAAGGGATTCTGCAATTAAAGTAGCTATGCATATGATGCCTGGATTATTTTTAAGCCCTGAAGAAGATTTAAAAATGTTTAAAAAATTATTTAGTGATGATAATTTTAAACCAGACATGCTTAAAATATACCCTTGCCTTGTAACTAAAGGTAGTGAATTATATGATCTGTGGAAAGAAGGCAAATATGAACCATATAACGATGAAGAAGCCGTAGAATTAATTGTTAAAATTAAGGAAATTCTTCCAAAATGGGTTAGAACAATGCGTATTCAAAGAGATATTCCTTCAACCTTAATTGATGCAGGTGTTCAAAAATCAAATCTTGGAGAATTAGTTTACAACAGGTTAGATGAAGAAAATATTAATTGTAAATGTATCCGTTGTCGTGAAATAGGACATAAAAAAACAACTAACAATTACACAATTGATGATTATCAGCTATTTAAAGAATCATATAAAGCTTGTGAAGGTGAAGAAACCTTTATCTCAGTTGAAGATTACAACGAAGAAACAATCGCTGGATTTTTAAGATTAAGAATGCCTTCTTCTAAAGCACATCGTCCTGAAATTGACAAAACCAGTGCTCTTGTTCGTGAATTACATGTTTATGGTAATTTAATACAGATTGGTAAACAAGGCCCATCTGTAGGACAGCATACTGGATTTGGAGAGAAATTATTAAAAGAAGCTGAAAATATAGCTATTGACAATGGAAAAGAAGAAATATCTATAATTAGTGGAATTGGAACAAGAAATTACTACCGTAAATTTGGTTATGAAAGAAAAGGACCCTATATGAGCAAAAAATTAATATAATTAATTAAGAAAACTTTATATATAATTATTCGTATAATTACTAACAATACTTAGGGAACGTGAGTTATATGTATCAAATAAAAAATTCAAAAGAATTAGCAAATGTAATTGAATATACAAATTTAAACAATACTGCAACTGAAGCTGAAATGAAAGAATTTCTTGAAAGAGCAAAGGAATTTGACTTTCGTGCAGTTGTAATAAATCCTACATTTGTACCGCTTGCTAAAGAGGCATTAAAAGATACAAATATAAAAGTAGTTACTGTAATTGGTTTCCCATTAGGATTTGAAAGTACTGAATCAAAAATAGGAGAAGCAAAAGCTGCTATTGACAATGGTGCAGATGAATTAGACATGGTTGTTAATTTAAGCTATGTCAAAGATAAAAAATATGATAAAATCAAAGAAGAAGTCTCTAAAGTTAAGGAATTATTAGGAGACAAAATCTTAAAAGTAATTATTGAAACACAAGCTTTAGAAGACAGCGAAAAAGCAGAAGTTTCAAAAGCTATTGAAGAAGCTGGTGCTGATTATATTAAAACTTCAACAGGATTTGTAAGTGCACCAACAATCTATGAAACAGTAAATGACATCAATATTGTTCAAAGATATGCACCTTCAATTAAAATCAAAGTATCCAGCGGTGCAGACACTTATAAAATAGCTAATCAAATTTTAACAGCTGGTGCTGATACTATTGGAACAACAAATGGGTATCAAATTGTAAAAGATTACCGTAATTTAAGAGAAAATACCCAAGTAACTCCAAAACCAATAACTTTTAGTGATGATGAATAAAAGTTATTCTTCTTTTTTTCTTTTTATTTACCAATTTTAATTTCAATAAAACCTATTTTTATAAATAATCTCTTAATTTAAATCAAAAATAGCTATACAAAATAAATTCAAGAGAATAAATAATATAAAATTAATTTTTAAAAAAGAATCTAAAAAAGAGTATTAACAATGCCGTGGGCCGGACTTGAACCAGCGACATCTAGATCTTCAGTCTAGCGTTCTCCCAACTGAACTACCACGGCAAATGGACCGAACGAGATTCGAACTCGTGATCTCCTCCATGTCAAGGAGGAATCATACCCCTAGACCACCGGTCCTTCACAACAATTTATTATTTGTAAAAACATATATATAAATGTTTTTATTTATTGCCTCAGAACCAAAACTAGAGGAACTAAAAAAATAATAAAAATTGACCAAAAATGGCCAATAGAATTAAAACATACTGTAAAAAACTTATTTGATAGCTAATTTGATATCTTCAGCTTTTACAGTTTTTCTACCAGTGTGGCGTGCGAAATCTACAGCTTTTTTAGCGATTTCTTCACCTTTTTCTTCTAATGCTTCAGCTAATGCAATTTTTGCATCATCAGAAATTCTTTGTGCTCCAGCATTTTTTAAGATACGACCAACTGGTGCAATTGGTAATTCACTCATTTATTACACCTCCTAGTTAATTAATGGTCCAACATAGTATATAAACCTAACGGTTAAAACCCATTATCTGAGAGTTATAGATAATACATAAACCATATAATAACTGAACTTACCTATTAAAAAATATTAAAGATTATAATAAAAATTAAAGGAAAAAAAATTATTAAAAATATAAATAAAGAACCGTTAAAAAAATATCAAAAATTATATTTTAAAAAAAAGTTATGTATGACTAAATTTTAAAATAAAAAATAATTATCGAATGATAATGTTTTACATAACAACGGTGCCTTTTAAATAAGTAGCTGTTGTTTCTGAAATTTTTATATTAACAAAATCCCCTAAATTAACATCATCAACAACAATAGGCAAATAAGAATCAGATTTAGCTATAAATCCACCTTTTGAGCCTTTTTCAACAACCACTGCTTTTTGGATGGAACCCAACAATTCCTCATTCTCCTTTTTTGTAATTTCCACTTTAAAATCAGACAAGAATTTAGATCTTTTTTTCATGACCTCATGAGGAACTTCTTTAAGTGAAGAAGAAATTGCACCTTTCCTATGTTGATATTTAGATAAATGAATTAAACTAGGTTTGACCTCATTAAGCAAATCACAAGTTAATTTAAAATCATCATCAGTTTCTGTAGGATAACCAACAATAATATCAGTAGCTAATGTCAAATTAGGAATCGCCTGTTTAAATTTATTTACAATATCTTTGTACTCTTCTACAGTATGCAATCTATTCATTTCTTTTAAAACTTTATCACTACCACTTTGAACAGGTAAATGAATGAAATTAAATACCTTAGGATGTTTAAATGCATCAATTGTTCCATCAAGATCGCGTAAAAGATTTCTAGGATGCATCATTCCAACACGAACACGGAAATCTCCTTCTAAATTAGCCACTTCTTCAATTAAATCAGATAATTTTTCACCAGTGTCCAAACCAAATGAAGCAGTATCTTGAGCAGTTAATTGAATTTCAACTGCACCATTATCAATAGCTAATTGAGCTTCTTTTTTAATATCTTCAATAGGGTAGCTATTTAGGGAACCTCTTGCAAAACGAGTACAGCAGAAGGTGCATACACCAGTACAACCTTCGCAGATTTGGATAATATGAACATAAGGATTATTTTTAACTTTAGAAAGTCCTACCTTACTATCTTTTGTAAAACCATGTTCCCTTACAATATTTCCATTACATGCTCCTTTAACAACATCAGCAACATGATTTAATTTATGCGGACCAATCCAACAACAATCAGGACCAACTTTTTCAAGTTTTTCACCATCAATTTCTACCATGCAGCCCCCAACAATCACTTTCTTATCAGGAAACTCTTTTTGTAGTTTTTGAATCCTGTAGGTTACTTTATTCTCGGTTGGTAGTTTTACATAGCAAGTATTAACAATGATGGCATCAGCATCTTCTATATTATCTGTTAAATCAATACCATTATCCTTCAATAAACCTGCCATGATTTGAGAATCAGCCTGATTATAAGTACATCCATATGTTTCTATAAATACTTTCATATTATCTTAACTTTTCTTTACAATGTATTTAGTCAAATCATAATCATAGTTATTAAGTTTAATAGGCTTAGAGTAGACTCTTTTAATAACAGAAGCCTTTGCAAAACCAGAAGTAGTTTTTCTTTCATTAGTTTTAATAACATGAATTTTAACAATGCGATTATCTATTTTAACTATATCTTCAGTAGCTATTTCAAAATCCCTATCTAAATCAAGTTTATATGAATCAACTTTTCCATGTAAATCAACAGAAAAACCAATACGTGCCGGAATTTCAACAGATGAAGCCCAAATAGTTTTAATATCTTCAATTAATGCTTTTTCAACCCTTTTTGCATTAGTTTCAATACTGGTAACTTCAACCTGACCTAATTCAGAGATAAGAACATCCCCAACTTCTAATTCATCATTAGGTGATAAATCAATGGTTGATTTGATAGATTGATCTTGTTCACTAATAATAATTCTATATGGTTTAGGTTTTTTAGCTGAAAAAGTATCCCTAAACACATGTTGGCAGTCATTACATCTTAATAATAACTCTTCAGTAAATTTCTTTTTTGTAGATTTTTGTTTTGAATTTAAAATCTCAACATCATCAGAACCGCAAATAGGACATTCCATTTTCATTACGCCCCCATAAAAAAATTAACCCTTTTCTTTTAAATAATGGTTAACAACACCACCATCATTAAGAATATCAAGCATGAAATCCTTAAAAGGTTCAAAAGTTACAGACTCCCCAGTAGTTTCATTAACTAAACTACCTTCAGATAAATCGATACTTATAATATCTCCATCTTTTGCTTCAATATCACTAATAATTACTGGAAGGCCAATGTTAATTGCATTCCTATAAAAAATTCTACCAAAAGATTTAGCAACAATTGCATCTACACCTGCTGTTTTAATAGCTACAGGAGCCTGTTCTCTTGAAGACCCACAGCCAAAATTCTCATCAGCAACAATTATATCTCCCTTTTGAACATTCTTTGTAAAATCTGGACGTTCAGTTTCAAGAACATGTTTAGCAAGATCTTCAGGATTAAAAGTCCTTAAATATCTTCCAGGAATAATAACATCAGTATCAATATTTTTATCAAAAGTCCATGTTTTTCCTTTAATTTTATCCATAAATATCCCTTCACTAATAAAAATTATAAATCTATGATTTTGTGTTTAATTATTGAATCAAATGATATTAAACTCTAATTTTAAATCAATATTTATTTTTTCAGATTAAACCTAATATTTCCTATAACACAATAAAGAATACAATTAAAATTAATTATATTTGAATGTGACTTGAATTATTAGAGCATACAATCTAATTATATTCTATTTTCAATTATACCTATCAAACATCCCTAAAGATAGAATATCCATTTGATTCAACTTCGTTAATCATAGATTATTTGAATTTTAGTCTTTACTGCTTTTAAGAGGAGTTGAAAACATTTCTTCAACAGATTCTCTATACATTGAATTCATAGTACAGAATGGGATAATTCTTCCATCTGGAGTTGCATAATGAATAACACATTTTTTAACTCTATCTTCATCAAAGTTAAAGGCATCCATAAAGTGCATACATGAAATAAGCATTGCATCTTTAGAGAAATCTCCTAAAGCATCATAAGACCTTTTAGTGAAGACATTTAATAAAATTCTTGAAATGTTTAAGTCTTCAGGTTTTTCACTTTTATCGATTAATTTAGGGAAATCTTTTGCAGCTCTAGCTAATACCCTTTTACTAATTCCAAATCCACCATTTTCAATCCTATCTGAGTAATTATTTAATAATTCAAATAATTTTTCAACATCTAAGAAACGAGTAATTGGAATTAATTTATTTAAAGTATTTTCATCCCCATCCTCTTCAATAAATACATAAGTACCTACACCACAATGTTGATGACAATTTAAGGTTACACTTGGATCTTCCCCTTCCATTGCACCAATAAATCTAGAAACAGATTCAACAGCTGAAGGAGAATAAAAATCAGTTGTTTTTACATCCCCATAAGTTTGTTCTTCAACTAATTGGAGGAAATCAGGAATTGTAACTCTTTGTTCTTCCACTTGGTCAGTTGGAGTTCTTCCAGAGAAAGATACTGGTTGGAAGTTTACACCATAAATAATATCTCTATTATCAAATGCAAACTTGATAATATCTCCTACTTGATGGTCATTAATACCTTTAACTAATGTTGGTACAAGAACAACCCCTAATCCTGCTTTCCTACAGTTTTCAATAGCTTTTTTCTTTTGATCAAGTAAATCTTTACCTCTACTTGCAATATATGGTTCTGGTGTTACACCATCAAATGATAAATAAACAGTGTTAAGACCTGCTTCTTTTAATTGTTTAGGAAGTTCTTCTTTTCTAGCTAATCTTAAACCATTAGTAGCTATTTGAACATGAGTAAATCCTTCTTCTTTAGCCATTGCAACAAGTTCTACAAGATCTTTACGTACTGTAGGTTCACCACCAGCATATTGAATAGCTGGAGTTGGATGAGGTTTTAAATTTCTTAAATTTCTAAGCATGTCACGTATTTCATCTTGTGTTGGCTCATATAACCTACCAGATGCTGCAGCATTAGCAAAACAAATTGGACATTTTAAATTACATCTATTAGTAACATCAATTAATCCTAATACTGTAGAAGTCTCATGGTTTTCACAAAGTCCACAGTCATTTGGACAGCCAAAAGAACCTTGAACCATAGGATTTTCAACAGAACGAATTGATGGTTCATATTTATTTGCACGATTGTATAAATCAGCACTAGACCAATATGTATTTACAAACTCACCATGCTCATCACAAGTTTTTTTAATTAGAATTTTTCCATCTTCTTCATAAACTTCAGCATCAAGTGGTTTTGAACATACTGGACATAGGCTTTTAGTCATTTTAATACTCAAAAAATCACCTTAATTAAATCTGAAAAAATAAAATCAATAATAATATTATAATATTATTATATATCTTAATAATTTATTATTATAATTCATATTTATACTTTGTTAAAAAATAAAGTTGTTTAATACTATAAGTTTAATAATTATATTGTATATAATTAATATTAATTAGAAATTAAGAGGGAAAGAATGGTAGAGACAATTTATTTACCCATTGCAGTCTTAATTACAACACTTTACTTTTTATTACCTGCCTATTTATCCAATAGTAGCGGATTGATATTCGGTGGAGGCATTCCTGTTGATTTTGGAAAAACTGATAAAAATGGCGTTAGATTAATAGGCGATGGCTGTACCTGGAGAGGATTAATAGCAGGAGCAATTGTGGGAACTCTTGTTGGCGCCATTCAAGGATATTTCGGACCATATTTACTGGAAAACTTTGGAGAATATATTCTTACCCCTATCTGTAGTAACTTACATGAAGGAATACTTGTAGGATTCCTATTAGGTTTTGGAGCATTATTAGGTGATGCAATAGGAAGTTATATAAAAAGAAGAATTGGAATCCAACGTGGAAGACCTGCTCCGATTTTAGATCAATTAGATTTTATTATTATGGGATTAATCCTTGTATTGCCTATAATACATTTAAGCTTAGATTTTATAATCCTTTCATGTATTTTAACATTGATTATCCATTTACTAGCTAATACAATAGCTTATCTAATAGGAATAAAAGATGTATGGTATTAAAACCATAACAAAACTTTTTTTAATTTAAATATTTATTCATCATAACTGCAGTACCTACAGCAGGAGCTACAACACATTCTTCATCAGTTAAAATATCACCCATTGATTTAACTTCCAAACCAAGACTTTCTGCAGCTTTAGCATCTAAAATATCTTTTCCAAGCCCTGTTGTTATAACTAAATTCAATCCTTGTTTTTCAGATACCTGTTTAAGGCCATCAGCAATCTGTTTTACCTGTTCTTTATGAATAAACTTAGAAATTTCAACAACATCATCAGTAGAAATTGAATCTAAATCAGCACATAAAACTCTTGAAATTCTTCTCATACATTCAATTTTAGATTTACCTTCACCATCAAAGGTGTCACAAATATAATCTTTTTCATCAATTAAATCTAAAACTCTGTAAACATCAGCAGTCTGTGCAAATAACTCTGAAGCAACCCTATACTCTTTTCCATTTAATTCTACTTTATCTAAAAAACTAGCTAAGTTTGTTCTTAAAGTTCCGGTGTAGACAAGTTCACCAGTTGCAAGTCTTTCAAAATCAGAATTACCAATTGCACATTGTTTTCCATCTTTAATTGGAATAATATCAGTAGTTGTACTTCCAGTATCAATGAAAATACAATTTTCAGCTATTAAAGTAGCTATTTCACAGGTAGCAATCCAATTAGCAGCTGCTGCCTGAAGAGGATCTTTTTTTAAGTCCTCACTAGACAATACTCCTTTTAGAGTAATATAACCTACAGGACAATCAAAGAGCTCATCACATTTATTAACAACATCAAGAACCCCCTCTTTTTTAGTTACATATGCATCTACAAGTTCAGCTGTCATTGAGATACCAACAGCATCAATATCTTCAAAAGGACATATGTTTTCAATTAATTCCTTTAAAACACTAGCTAAATCATCATTATTGCTCCACATTGGAAGATATGCATAATCCACTTCAATATTTTTAATTTCACCATCTTCAAAATCAATAATAGCTAAATCAGTATTTGCTCCACCAATATCAAAACCTGCTACTTTCATTATAAATTACTCCTTATCAACATCAATTATTAAATTATTACCACTTTTTTTAAATACAACTGAACCTTCAAGAGAAATATCTTTTTCTATATCCCCAATAGCTATTTCACCATCTATTAATTTAATAATAGCTGATGCAATATTAAAATTAGTTATTTTTTGAATTCCCACATAAGGTGTTGTAAATCTAGAATTAATTTCAAGTAAATAAACTGGGAAATATCCATCATCACTTATACGTAAATCCACACCAACAAAACCTTTTAAACCATCAACATATTTTACAGCTTTAACTGCAGTATCAAATGCTTCTTTTTCAAATTCAGATTTAAAAGGAGACTGACCTCCAATATAAGTTCCCTTTTCATTTCTTATTTCAATAAATTGCTTATTTAGACATATTGGAATTACATTTTCCCCATCACAAATTAAACTAACACTTACATCAATCCCTTCAATATATTCCTGAACCAATATCCTGGAACCTGGCGGAAAAATCTTTTCTAAATCATAAGATAAATCATTAATATCTTCAATAATCTTTATATTTTCACAGTCAACACCAGTAACTGGTTTTATAATTATCTTAAGTTGGGTTAAGGGATCTTCAGCCTGCCATTTTTTATATAAATTAGTGAGGGCTCTTTTCCAATAACCTTTAGGATCGATTTTGAATTTAAATGTTCTTGGTTGAGGAACCACACCATACAACTCTTCAAAAAGCTCATATTTGTCAGAAGTTACATAACAAGCCTCAGCTGAAGAAGTGTAAAGTTTAACATTATTATCTTCAAGTATTTTAGTAAACTTATACAAATTGTTGTCATTTTCAGCAGCAATGAAAATAGCTCTTTTAAATTGTGCTGCATTTTCTAAAAGCCAATTTTCTAAAGGTTCATTGATTAAAATCGGAGATACATTTTCATAATCATTGACTAAATCTTTATAGGTTTCATTAATAACTAAATGAACTTCTTCATCTTTTAAATCATCCAATAAAGAAAAGATTAAAGCTTCTGCTTCAGAGATAATGCACTGATCTTTTTCACCAGAAGCTGTAAAATATTCAAATGCTAAAATAGGCTCACTGGAAGCAATCATAAGTAATCATCATGCCTTTTAAGTTTAATTCACTAGCTGGAAACTTCATAACTCCATTATCATATATCATATGAATTAATGATTGATTTTCTTTTTCAAAGTCTTCAACAGTAATATCTTCATCAATTAAAGCCATTTTTCTATTAAATGATGACATTATATCTTCTGGAGATTCTATTTTTAATAGTCCTTTATTATAGTAATCTTCAATAGCATCAAGAGTTAAAATAGAAGAGTTCCCATCACCATAAGGATTTTTAGCATTTCTCATATTATTTGCAAATTCTTCATCTTCAAGAATCTTACGTGCATTTTCCAGGATAACTTCTTTATCAGAACCTACCAAAATATTACCTCCAGCAGTAACAGTTTCTGGACGTTCTGTATTATATCTTAAAGTTAATGCAGGTACATTTAAAGTAATAGCTTCTTCTTGAAGACCTCCGGAATCAGTTAAGATTAAAGTAGACATTGAAGTTAATAATAAAAAGTCCAAATATCCTAAAGGCTTTATAATATGGACATGTTCTAAACTGTTTAACTTATCAAAGAGTCCAAAGTTTTCCAAAGTCTTTTTAGTTCTTGGATGGATAGGGAAAATAATATTCATATCATTTAGCTCTTCTAAAGCTCCAATAATTCCTTTTAACCTATGTTCATCATCTACATTTTCAGCCCTATGCATTGTTAAGGTTAAAATATTGTCCATATTTTCAATATCTAGATTAGCTAATGATTCTTCTTCAATTCCTCTTTTTTTAGCTATTTCTAAATGTCTGAAACATGCATCTACAACAGTATTTCCAGTTATAAATAATTTTTTATGAGAAATATTCTCTGCAAGCAAATTAATTGCTGATTCTTCTGTTGGAACAAAATACATTAATGAACAGACATCAGCAGCCATCCTATTAATTTCTTCAGGCATTGTCATGTCAAAAGAACGTAATCCTGCTTCAACATGTCCAACTGGAATATGTAATTTAGAAGCAACAAGAGCTCCTGCAAGTACTGCATTTGTATCTCCTTGAACAAGAACAATATCAGGTTTTTCATCAATCATAACTTCTTCAATACCCTGCATCATTAATCCAGTTTGTTTTCCATGAGATCCAGAACCCACATGAATATTATAATCTGGAGCAGGAATTTCCAAGTCTTTAAAGAAATTATCAGACATTTCCTTATCATAATGTTGACCAGTATGAAGAAGAACTAAGTCAATACCTCTTTTTCCAATTTCATCAATAATTGGCGCCATTTTAATAATTTCTGGCCTAGTTCCAAGTACAATAGCTATTTTCATTTTTATCACTAACTAAATATATTGTATAAATACCTTTTAAATTTTTATAAAAATTATTTCATTAGTAAAAATGGAATTTACACCTAAGCAATATTTTAAATAAATATTTTAAAAATAGGGAAAAAATAGAACTAGAAAAGTATTAATTTCCTTTTAAATCTTTCAAGCTTTTAATCATTGATTCACGAATTGCATACTTCTTTTGCAAGTCACATAAGCTGTCTGTTAAATCTCTTGTAAATCTCTCACAGGCATACTGATCATATTGGAATTTAACACCATCATATTCAACATTCATTAAAATTAAATAATCTGGTTCTAAAACTTTAATATTGGCTCTTGGTGCACCTTCAGGAGGATTTAAAAGTTTATTAACTTCTTCAATTTCCATTTTTCCAATAGCTACATCAACAAAAACTCTCATCATTTTACGAACCATATTCCATAAAAAGCTTTCACCATAAATATCTACAAAAATTGGAGTTAAAGGTTCATGTAAATTTGGAAAATCCTTTTTATGATAATCTTCGAGAGTAGGTTGACTTATTTTAATATCTGCTATTGTTCTAGTTGTTGTTTTTTGAAATCTTTTTGTAAAATTAGTAAAATTATGAGTTCCTTTAAATACTTCTGCAACTTCATTTAATTTATCAATATCTAAATCATCTCTAAATAATAAATAACGATATTGCCTCATTTCTGCATAACGTGGCTTGAAACCAAAACGAACAGGAGCTTTAGCTAAAATTTGGATATCATCAGGTAAACTATTATTAATTTCATTAACTCTTACTTCTTTTTCACTTTGAAAACTAATTACATTTCCTAAACTATGAACACCAGCATCAGTTCTTCCAGCTATTCTGAATCTAGATTTCTTTAAATCATCAATGTAGTCTAATTTACGTAGATGGTAGATTAATTCTTCCTCTACGGTTCTTAAATCTGGCTGTCTTTGAAATCCATGAAAATTAGTTCCAATATATCCAATTTTTAAAGCTGTTCTCTTCATATTACTTATATTATTAATTTCAGGATAAAAAGCTATTGTAAAAATCAAGCATAATGGGAACAACTATTAAATAATTTAAAATAAAAAATTATTTAGTCATACCTAAATTAAAGGTGAAATAATGAAGGATGAAATTATCAAAGACATGCTTGATTCATATTATTTTGGTGAAAAAGTAAAACTAAAAAAAGAAGATTTAAAAACAACCTACGAACTTTCTTTGAAAACAGGACATGGCACAATGACCTGTTATGATATATTTGAAGGCATTAGCTTAATTTATAATGATTTTCATGCATTTGATTGTGAAGAATTTTTATGCGAAAAAAAAGTATCCAACACATTAATTGAGATTAATCACTGTAATAAAGGAAGATTTGAATGCGAATTAGAACCAGGAATGTTAAATTATTTAGGAGAAGGTGACTTAGTAGCTAGTTTTGCATACCATCAAAAACAGATATCCTCATTTACATTGGGTTATTACGAGGGCTTAGAGTTACTAATTGACATTCCAAAGGCAGAAAAATCAATTAGCAACTTCCTTAATGAAGAAATAAAATTTAACTACCTGTATGAGTTAATTAAAGAAAATAATGGAATAGCCATCTTTAGATCAAATAAAGAAATAGACCACGTTATTAGCGAGCTATATAATGTTGATGAAAGGATAAAAATGAGCTATTTTAAATTAAAATGTGTCGAACTATTATTATTCCTTAAAATAACTAACTTAGAAAGAAATAAATCCATATCTAAAAATGGGTTTTCCTTAAAACATGTAAATACAATAAAGATGATAAAAGATGAATTAACAGAAAACTTGAATAAAGATTTAACATTAAATGAACTTTCAAAAAAATATAATATAAGTAAAACAACAATAAAAACATGCTTTAAAGCAATATATGGAAAACCTCTTTTTAAATGGAGAAAAGAGTATAGACTACAACATGCAGAAGAATTATTAAAAAATACTGATTTTAAAATTGCAGAAATAGCAAATAAGGTAGGATATAAAAATTCAAGTAAATTTACTGCAGCTTTTAAAGATTATTCAGGATTTACACCATCCGAATATAGAACCTTAAAAAAATATTGACTTTTTGGATTAATTTGCCTTTTTGGTTCGATTATATTTATATAGAGAGTATAATAAACAAAATTATTAGACAAAAGATTATATCTAACTTGTATAATTATTCTTTTTTCTTTTCTGATAAAATAAACAAATATTATTAGTTTTTTATTGAATTTAAAAAGAATGTCCTTTCTGCACATACATTAGATTTTTAGGTATGCCTAAATTATTAATTGAGAGAAAGATGACTTTAGATTAAAAAAAAGAGCAGAAAATAAAGATGCAATAATAGATACGATTTTTTATCTTATTTAAACCTAAAAAGGTGATATTAATGGAAATAAATAAAAATGAAAATAAATTTTTTACATTACTAAATTTTTCAGGTAGCTATAAAATATTTACAATAATTGGATGTATTTTATCAGCTATTAGTGCTATTTTTTTATTAATTCCTTTTATATACATTTGGAAATTCATTGAAGCATTATTCATCGTATTTCCAAATTTTTCTCAAGCACAAAATTTAGAATATTATGCATTTATGGCCATTCTATTTGCAGTTCTGGGAATAATAATTAATTTTATAGGTTTAATGTGCACTCATGTTTCTGCATTTAGAAATGAAAGAAATATGAAATATAAAACAATGAAACATATCTTAACTTTACCATTAGGATATTTTCAAAAGAATACAAGTGGAAGTTTAAGAAAAAGAATTGATTACAGTACATCAACAACAGAAGGATTTTTAGCTCATCAATTACCGGATTTAACAGGAGCTATTGTAACACCAATTGCATTTTTCATAATTTTATTTAGTTTCAACTGGATTTTAGCATTGGTTTCCTTAATTCCAATTATTATCTCATTTATACTTTTAATGACAATGATAAGTGGAGAATCACAAAAATTCATGGTTGACTATCAAAAATCTTTAGAAAAAATGAATAGTGAAGCAGTGGAATATGTTCGTGGAATTCCAGTTACAAAAACATTCCAACAAACCATTTATTCATATAAAAACTTCTACAAATCAATTAGAGATTATAGAAAATTTGTAAGCAGATACACATTTTCCTGGCAATTACCAATGAGTTCTTTTACTGTTTCTGTAAATGGATTCTTTGCTGTACTTATACCTGCAGGAATACTTTTAATTGGATCAATAGCTAACACTGATTTCTTATTAAGCTTCGTATTTTACGTTATTTTAACTCCATTTTGTAGTGTGATGCTAAATAAAGTAATGATGGTAAGTCAAGAATGGTTTATGGCCAGAGAAGCATTAAAAGAAATAGAAAACATTTTAGATGAAAAACCATTATCTGAACCAGTAAATCCACAATCCCCACAGGAATACTCAATAGAATTTGAGGAGGTTTATTTTGATTATGACAAAAGTGAAACTAATGAAAAACACACACTCAATAATATCAACCTTAAAATTAAAGAAGGTGAAACAGTTGCATTAGTTGGACCCTCAGGAGGAGGAAAAACAACAATAGCCTCATTAATACCTAGATTTTGGGATGTAGACAAAGGAAATATAACAATTGGGAATGTAAACATTAAAGATATCTCTCAAAAAGAGTTAATGGAAAAAATTTCCTTTGTATTTCAAGACACTCACTTATTAAAAGATAGTATTTACAACAACATTGCAATGTCTAAAGAAAATGCAACAAGAAAAGAAGTATTGAAAGCTCTTAAACTAGCCCAATGCGAAGATATATTAGAAAGACTTCCTGCAGGAATTAATACAATAATTGGAAAAGAAGGAACCTACTTTTCAGGAGGAGAACAACAACGTATTGCCCTTGCAAGAGCAATTCTCAAGGATGCTCCAATTATCATTTTAGATGAAGCTACAGCACTTGCAGATCCTGAAAATGAATTAAAAATTCAAAAAGCTATTAGTGAAATAACAAAAAATAAAACTGTTTTAATGATAGCTCATAGGTTATCCACTATTAAAAATGTAGATAAAATATTTGTAGTGAATGAAGGTGAAATAATTGAAGAAGGCTCACATTCACAATTAATTGAATCAAATGGAGTTTATGCAGATATGTGGAAGGAATTTAATGAATCTGTGGAATGGAAAGTTAAAAACACTTCAGATGAAAAAAATGGTGATAACAATGATTGATTATTTATCTAAAAAATTTGCATTAACAAGAAATGGTTCAAAAGAATTAATGAAAGGAATGATTTATACAGCTCTTTTAAACATAAGTATAATGATTCCTGTTGGATTATATGTTCTTGTTCTCTATTTATGGATGGAACCCTTAATTACAGGTAAATCATCTGAAATTAATTTATGGATATTTATCATTGCAATTCTCATTGTTCTAGCAGTTATTTTCTTATTTGCATGGAAACAATATCATGCAGTTTATAATACAACATATCGTGAAAGTGAAATTAGAAGAGTGAATCTTGCTGAAAGTCTACGTAAATTACCTTTATCATTTTTTGAAAATAGAGACTTATCAGATCTTACTACCACAATAATGGGAGATTGTACAGACTTAGAACACACTTTCTCACATGCAATTCCACAGCTATTTGGTTCTATTTTATCTGTAGTCATTGTAGCTATTTCTCTATTCTCTATTGATTATAGATTATCTATTGCTCTTTTATGGGTAGTTCCAGTTGCATTTATTATAATATACGCATCTAAAAGCCTACAACAAAAAGGAGGTAAAGACGTAATAGCTAAAACAAGAGCATGTAGTGATGGAATCCAAGAATGTATTGAAACAATGATTGATTTAAAGTCATATAATTATGAAAAAGAATATCTTTACACATTAGATAATAAAATTAAAAATGTGGAAAAATCAAGAATTAAAAGTGAATTAATGGGTGCTGCAGGAGTAGTAACCGGACATATGTTTTTAAAATTAGGGATGCTATCTGTTATGCTTATAGGAGCTTATTTAATAGTTGGCAATAGTGTTTCAATTTTTGCATTTCTATTATTTTTAATTGCATCAGCTATGATTTATACTCCAATTGAAAATTCGTTATTGTTCTTATCTGAGATATTTAACTCTGAAATTAAAATCAAAAGAATGAGAAACATTAATGACCAAGTAATGAAAGGTGGAACAACAGATTACAATCTAAATAGTTATGATTTGAAATTTAGTGATGTTGAATTTAATTATGATAGTTCTGACACTGTACTAAAAAATATTAATTTTACTGCCAAACAGGGAGAAGTTACAGCACTTGTTGGACCTTCAGGATGCGGAAAAAGTACAATTACCAAATTAGCTGCTAAATTTTGGAATCCTACAAAAGGTAAAGTGGAGTTAGGTGGTGTAAATTTATATGATGTAGATTCAGAAAAAATTCTTGAAAATTATGCTATTGTTTTCCAAGATGTAGTTCTATTTAATGACACTATCAAAGCAAATATCAAAATTGGATCAAGAGATGCAACTGATGAAGAAATAAAAGAAGTTGCGAAAATAGCTCGCTGCGATGAATTTATTGAAAAATTACCTGATGGTTATGACACTATTATTGGTGAAAATGGAGCATTACTTTCTGGAGGGCAAAGACAAAGAATTTCAATAGCTAGAGCATTACTTAAAGATGCACCAATCATCCTTTTAGATGAAGCCACTTCCTTTTTAGATGTTGAAAATGAATCTGAAATACAAAAAGCAATTTCTGCTTTAATTAAAAATAAGACTGTTATTGTAATAGCTCATAGAATGCGTACAATTGCAAATGCAGATAAAATAATTGTTTTGGATAAGGGAGCTATTATTGAAGAGGGTTCTCCTAATGAACTTTTAGAAAATAATGGTTTATTTGCTAAAATGGTCAATATTCAAAAGGAAAGTAGTAACTGGAATATTTAACTTTTCTTTTATTTTTTTTAAAATTTTTCAAAATGTAATATAAATTTTACATTATTTAATTAATTAAAAACAATGTTAACTTATTCAGATTTAATATCAATAAGTTAATTACACTATTTTTATGAAAATAACTAATTTAAATAAAAATATTAAAGATTAAACCCAAAATAGCTATTTATTTAAATAAAAACTAATCCAAAACATTTAAATATAATGTAATGTAATTTTTACATATGTAAGAAATAGTTTACATGAACTTATTGAAAGAGATGAGAAAAAATGACTGAATATGTAATTGAAACCTATGACCTTACAAAGAAATTCAAAAAAGAATATGGAGTAAACTCCATAAACATGAAAGTAGAAAGGGGGAAAATCTACGGATTACTTGGAAAAAATGGGGCTGGTAAAACCACAACCATGTCCATGCTTCTAAGTTTATCTAATCCAACATCTGGAGAAATCCACATATTTGGAAAAGATATTAAAAAACATCCAAAAGAGATTTACCCAAGGATTGGTTCTATTTTAGAAACTCCTGGTTTTTATGAAAACCTTACTGGAGAAGAAAACCTAAAAATCTTTACAAAGCTTAGAGGTGTTTACAACAAGAAAAATATAAAATCTGCACTTAAAATGGTTTCACTAGATGGTGAAAAAGATAAAATATTTAAAAAGTACTCTCTTGGAATGAAGCAACGCCTTGCAATAGCTGCATCTATTGTACATAACCCGGATTTATTAATTCTTGATGAACCTATTAATGGTCTTGATCCAATTGGAATAAAAGAAATGAGAAATCTATTTAAAAAATTAGTAGATGAATTCGGCATTACAATACTAATATCTAGCCATATCCTCTCTGAAATTGAACATATAGCTGATGTAATTGCAATAATGGACAATGGTGAATTAATTGAAGAAATAAACATCCAAGAACTTCACAATAAAGCTGATAAGTATATCAATCTTGAAACCTCCGATATAGAAAAATCTATTGAAATACTGGGTGAATGCGGATTGAAGGAAAATATAGATTTTGTAAGAAATTATGATAATCCTAACGCTATTAAATTATTATCTAACTTTGATAATAGAGCTGAAATTGTGAAAGTCTTAGTTTTAAACAAAATTTCTATATTTAGATTAGAATTAATTGAAGAAAGTCTTGAAGATTACTTCACAAATCTTTTAGACACACATGTTTATGTACAGTAGGTGATTAAATGATTACATTTATTGAAACTGAGTTTTTAAAACTAAAAAGATCAAAAATATTTTTTATAACCATCTTAGGAGCATTGTTTGTTCCATTTATGCTAAGTATGGGAATTGCATACCAATTATGGCAATCACCAGATTATATATTTTATTTTAAAGATGGATTCGAAGTAATGAAACAGTTCCTATTTATGTTACTTGGTGTGGAAGTATTTGCAATTGTTAGTGCATATTTATTCGGAAGAGAATATAGTGAAAGAACCTTAAAATCAATACTAACAACCCCTATATCAAAAATAAAATATCTATGCGGTAAATTCCTTATGTTTTTCATATGGACCATTCTCCTCGTATTAATTAGCTACTTTGGACTTATCCTCTTTGGTGAAGTCATAGGAATTAAAGGATTGACTTTCGGCATTTTCTCTGAAACCATAACTAGTTACCTCTACAATGGAGTTCTCCTATTTCTTACAATGACTCCATTTGCATTCTTTGCAATATGGATAAAAAGTTTAGTCCCATCAATGATAGCTGGAGGAGTTGTAACCGTGGGGAATATGATGATTTATGGAAGAGATCTCACCCCTCTTTTCCCTTGGACAGGTTCCTTTGTACTTGCCAATGGTGAATTAAGTCAATATGCATACAGTGAAGCAACAACCTTTGGAATTATTCTTGCAGTATTTATAATTGGCTTTGTATTAAGTTACATCTACCTCTATAAAACCGATACACCATTATAAAATTAAAAGGGTTGCCATAAACCCTTTCCTCTTTTTTTATTAAAATTTAAATTATTAATTTTTTACCTTATTTTAAAAATTATTAATATCTTAAAAAATTCTAAAGTTTTAATTATATTATAAAACATATTTTATTATAATAGAAAATTTTATGATAAAATTTAATATGGGGTTTAAATGTCATTTGAAGAAAATAAGATGTTAATAATGCCTGCTGTTGATATACGAAATGGAAAATGTGTTCAATTAGTTCAAGGAAAACCAGGAAGTGAACAAGTTGTCATTGACAATCCTGAAAAGGTTGCATTATCCTGGCAGGAACAAGGAGCTAAAACAGTTCACATAATTGATTTAGATGGGACAATTGATGGTAAAACTAGCTTACCTACAATTAAAAAAATTGTAAATGAACTATCAGTTCCAGTCCAGTTAGGTGGAGGTATTAGAAGCCTTGAATATGCTAAAGAACTATTGGATTTAGACATTGACAGAGTCATTATTGGAACAATGGGTATTAAACATCCCGAAGTTATCCACGAGTTATCTGAAGAATATGGTTCAGACAGAATAATGATTTCACTAGACAGTAAAGATTCCAAAGTTGTAATAAAAGGCTGGCAAGAAAAAATTGATAAAACCCCTGAAGAATTATCAAATGAATTTAAAGAACATGGTGCTGGAAGTATTCTTTTCACAAATGTAGATGTGGAAGGACTGTTAAATGGTTTTTACACAGAACCTGTCTTAAATCTTGTTAATTCTACTGATTTACCAGTAGTTTACTCTGGAGGAGTAACATCGACAGAAGATTTAGCAAAACTTAATAAAACTGGTGTTAAAGGAGTCGTTATTGGTTCAGCACTTTATAAAAATAAAATTAACTTAAAAGATGCTTTGAAATATGAAGAGGTAGTGGAATAATGAAAAAAGTTATGGCAACAGGAACCTTTGATTTATTGCATCCAGGTCATGGAATATACCTTGAATGTGCAAAACAGTTGGGTGGAGATGATGCTAAACTTTATGTTGTTGTAGCTCGCGATTCCACTGTTAAAAAAAGAAAAAGAGTCCCGATTGTAGATGAAAATCAAAGATTAAAGTTAATTCAAATGTTAAAACCTGTTGATGTTGCAGTTTTAGGAAATGAAAATGGAGATTTCTTTAAGATTGTGGAAGAAATTAACCCGGATATTATAGCTATTGGTCCTGATCAAAACCATGATGTTGAAAAACTTCAAGAAACTGTTAATAAAAGAGGTTTAAAAGCAAAAGTGGAACGTGTAACTTATTATCATCATGCAGAACTTGATAGTAGCTGCAAAATTATTAAAAAAATTAAAAGAACAGATTTTAAAGGTAAAATATTAGATAATTGCGAATAAGGAGGAAATATAATGTATAATATAGCTATTGTAGGAGCAAGCGGATATACAGGTGGAGAATTACTTAGAATGTTATTAAACCACCCGGAAGTTGAAATAACAGACATTACATCAAGACAATATGATGGAGTTGAAGCTCATAAAATACATCCACATATTAGAGACTCAGGACTTGTTTTTAAAGACAAAAAACCATCAGAATTAGATGCAGATGTAGTATTTACTGCAACACCTCATGGAGCATCAATGAAGATAGTTCCAGACTTATTAGAGACTGGTGCTAAAGTTATTGATTTAAGTGGAGATTACAGATACAGAGACACCGCAGTTTATGAAAAATGGTATGGAATTGAACATACAAGTGATGCAGAAGCAGTATATGGTCTTCCTGAAATTTATAGAGAAGAAATTAAAAAAGCAGATTTAGTAGCTAATCCAGGTTGTTTCCCAACTGGAGCTATATTATCCTCTTATCCTTTAGTTAAAAATGATTTAGTAGATAGAATAATTATAGATTCAAAAACAGGAGTTAGTGGAGCTGGTGTCAGTCCTTCTCAAACAACTCATTATCCAAATATTGCAGATAATGTTAATCCTTACAAAATTTCAAACCATAGACACATGTCTGAAATACAGCAAGAATTAAAAGGATTTGAAGGAGTTAAAGTTTCATTTACACCACATTTAGTTCCAGTTATTCGTGGAATTCAAACAACAAGCCACAGCTTCCTTAATAAAGAAAACGAAAATATTACTACTGAAGAATTAAGGAAAATATACAAAAAAGAATATGGTGGAGAATACTTTATTAAATTAATGGATGAAGGAGAAATACCTCATTTAAGTTCTGTTCGTGGTTCTAACTTCGCTCATATTGGAGGATTTGAAATTGATGAAACCGGAAGAGTTATTATGCTATCCACTATTGATAACCTTGTTAAAGGAGCATCTGGACAAGCTATTCACAATATGAATATTATGTTAGGATTAAAAGAATCAATGGGTTTAGAATTTTATGGTCTTCACCCTTAATCTTTATATAAAACATTAATATTATAATATGATAAAAGAAAAGGGGATTTTTCAGATGAAAACATTAATTATTTACTACTCACAAACCAAAAAAACAGCAACTGTTGCTGAAACATTAGCTTTAGAATTAGGTGCAGATTCTATTGAAATAGTAGATAATAAACCAAGGAGTGGATTTAAAAATAGATTAACTTCTTCTTTTGATGCTGTTAGAGAAATAAAAACAGATATAACACCAATGAGGGTCGATGTTAGTGATTATGATATTGTCTACTTTGGAACACCTGTCTGGGCAGGAAAACCAACCCCAGCAATTCTTACAATCATAGACAGATGCGACCTAAGGGCAAAGGATGTAGTTTTATTTGCTACAATGAACAGCAGTGGTGGAGCTGCAAGTGTTGAAAGAATGGCAGAAAAAGTAAAACTTCGTGGAGCACGCGTAATTGAAACTTTTACCTTAAAAACAAAAGGAAAAGATATGGAACAGTTAATGAATGAAACTGAAACCATCATTGAAATATTAGACCTCAATATGTACAGGTGAGGATAATGAGTGACGATAAAAAATCAGAATTAAAAATTAAAGCTATTGAAAATGGAACAGTAATTGATCACATTACAGCAAACAAATCATTGCATATTCTTAAAATCTTGGAACTTCCAAATGATGAAACAAAAAATGTTACAATAGCTATGAATGTATCTTCCTCTGAAATTGGTAGAAAAGATATATTAAAAATTGAAAACAGAGAATTGGATTCATCAGAATTAAATCAAATAGCTTTAATTGCACCTAAAGCTACTATTAACATTATTAGAGATTTTAAACCTGTTAAAAAAGATAAGATTATCCTTCCTAACGAGATAAAATCAATAATTAAATGTACCAATTCAAAATGTATTACAAATAATATTAATGAACCTATTACTCCAAAATTTAAAGTAATAACTAAAAATCCACCTCAAGTTAGGTGTCATTACTGTGAAAAATTAATAAAAACAGAAGATATTGAAAAACAATTTGAATAAATTCTGTTTTTACATTTCCCCTTTTAAATAATCGGCTAATCTTTTAGATAATGCTAATATAGTTAAACTTGGTGGTTTACCTGGAGATTGTGGAATAACACTTGCATCACAGACATATAAACCATCAATATCTGTTTTTAAATTTTTATCCACTACTTCTCCAATAGCTGCAGTTCCTCCAGGATGTGCTCCCCTATAAACTGTTGAAGCTATTGTTTTAGAATCAACTCCTGCTTCTTTTAAAATAAATCCTGCTACAGCAGTACCTTCAGCTAAATATCTAATATCATTTATTGTGTTAATTTTAACAACTTTTCCTTCGCTGTCAATATATCCTTGACATTCATCAGGAGTTTTAACCATTATACTTAAAATATCCTTATCATCAATTGAATCATCATCAATTTTTTCACGAATAAATGAAGAGAAGTGAGGTGATAAAATAAAGTTTTTAACTTCTACAAGTGCATTCATCTGTACTTCACTATTAAAACCAATATCTTTAATTACTCCACCAACAGTAACAAAAGGATCGAAAAATATCTTATTGCCTGCAGATAAACCTGTGTTTCTTAAAATCATTGCAGATGAAACTGCTCCTGCAGATAAAACAATAATATCATCCTCTAGAATGTAAGTTTCACCATCTTTAACATATTCAACTGCTTTAACATTACTATTTTCAGTTAATACTTTAGTAACTTCTGCATTTACAATTAATTCTGCACCTGCATCAACTGCTTTATCAATGAAATCTTTAGAAGACCACTTTGCATCCTTAGGACATCCCAATGCGCACCTACCACATTGAATACATTTTTCTTCTTCCACTGCCTTTGGCATTTTAATTGGATTTAGGCCAAGTTTTTCACTTGCATCTAAAAATAGCTGTGTTCCTCTACCAATATGAGAATCATCCATCTGATGAACATTGATCAAATCTTCAACATAATCAAACTCCGAAGAAATATCAATTCCATATTCTTTTAATTCTTCTTCAAGAGCCCTTACTGTATTTGCCATTGAGACAATTGTTGAACCACCAACACAAGTAGTTTTTAATAAATCAACACCCTCATCAGAGGCATCATAATAATTAAAAGCATTTTTAGAATCATCATAAGGTCCTTTTTCAAGTATAGTTACAGGAATTCCACTAGTAGCCAATTCCATAGCTAATAATCCTCCTCCTGCTCCAGAACCTACAATAACCACCATTTTATCACCTTCATTTCATTAGACATGACTATATTAAAAAATCTATATAAATATTTAGATGTAAATTTAAAAATAGATAAGTCTTTTTTTATAAGATTAATTATAAATATATTGTAAATAACTAAAAATTTTAATTATCATTCAAGGAAAGTGAAAAAATGGAAGAATATATTGACTTATGTGAAAAAGTTATTGAAAAAACTATTCCAAAAGTCGACTATGTTGATATTAGAGCTGGAAAAAGTAATAATTCTAGTATTATAATGAAAGATGGCTCTGTTGATGAAGTTAACACTGGAAACACCTTAGGATTTAGAATAAGGGTTTTAAATAATGGTGCATGGGGTTTTGCATACACAAACGATTATACTAAATTGGAAGAAATTGCAGAAACATCAATTACATTAGCAAATTCACTAAAAGGAGACATTGAATTAGCTCCAAGTGAAATCATTAAAGATAAAGTTGTTAGTGATGTTAAAATACCTTTTTCCGATGTAAGCATTGAAGAAAAAAAGGATATAATGGAAGAAGCAAATAAGGCAGCTAGTTTAGATAAAGTGAACAGTATTACAATTAGCTATTCAGATAGTGAAAATAAAGGTTTATTTATTAATAGTGAAGGTAGTTTAATCCAGACAGATGAAAGTCGTGTTGGAATGTTTTTAAATGCTGCTGCAACTAATGGAGAGGTTATCCAATTTGGACATGGAAGTATTGGTGGAGTTAAAGGATTTGAAGCTATTACAAATGTGGATATTGAAGAATTTTCCCGCAATATTGCACAGAAAGCTATTAGACTATTAGATGCAGAACCTGCCCCTTCTGGAAAATTCCCAATTATTGCAGATAATGAACTAACTGGAGTATTCATTCACGAAGCATTAGGACATGCAGTTGAAGGAGACTTAATATTACAAAATGATTCTATATTAAAAGGAAAAATGAACACCAAAATAGCTTCAGATATTGTAAATATCTACGATGATGCAAGTTTAAAAGATGGATTTGGACATTATGCTTATGATGTTGAAGGTGTTAAAACTAAGAAAAACCAACTTGTTAAAAATGGAGAACTTGTAAGCTTATTAAATTCCAGAGAAACTGCATCAAAACTAGGTATGAAATCATCAGGTAATGCAAGATCACCTTTAAGTGACCAGCCAATTGTAAGAATGAGTAACACTTACCTTGAACCTGGAGACATGAGTTTTGATGAATTAATTGAAGATATTAAAGATGGAATTTATCTCAAAGGTTCTAGAGGCGGACAAGTAGATACCGGAAAAGGAATATTCCAATTTAATGCTGCTGAAGGTTTTATAATTAAAAATGGTGAAGTAACAACACCATTACGAGATGTTTCTTTATCTGGAAACATACTTGAAACCTTAAAACATGTTGATGCAATTGGATCTGACTTTAAATTAAGTGTTGGATTCTGTGGTAAAGATGGTCAAACAGCCCCAGTAGGTGATGGTGGACCACATACAAGAATATTAGATGCATTAGTTGGTGGAAGTAGTTAAATAAGAGGGATTAAAATGATAACAAAAGAAAGTGGACAATATTTATTAGAAATAGCAAAAGAAGCTATTTTAACTTATCTTGATGAAGGAAGAAAAATTGGAATTCCTGAAGACTGTCCAGAAGAATTAAAAGAAAAACTTGGTGTTTTCGTTACACTAAATAAAAATGAAATGTTAAGAGGATGTATTGGATATCCAGAGCCTGTTGAAACAGCTATTCAAGCAACTATCAATGTAGCTATTTCTGCAGCATTTGAAGACCCTAGATTTAACCCTCTTATAAAAGAAGAGTATGATGACATTACACTTGAGGTAACTGTACTTACAAAACCAGAAATATTGGAAGTAGATGACCCTCAGGAGTATTTAGATAAAATAGAAATCGGAAAAGATGGACTAATAATTCAAAAAGGATTTAGCAGAGGTTTACTCCTACCACAAGTAGCAACTGAAAACAATATGAATGTTGAAGAATTTTTAGAGCACACTTGTATGAAAGCAGGAATCAGTTCTGATAGCTGGTTAGATGCAAGTTGTGATGTTTACACTTTCCAAGGCCAAATATTTAAGTAGATGATTAAAATGATGATTCCAACTATACCAACTCCTGATGAGTTACTAGATAAAGGATTTAGAAGAGGAAAAAAGGCAGCAGACCTAATGAGAACACAAAAAATACCAAAACATTTGAAAGGTAAAAAAATTGAAGAAACAAGAGTTGTTACATCTTGTCAAGTAATTAAGGATAAACTTAAATCAATTTTAGATAGTGTTCCTGAAATTGAAGAACTTCCTATGTTTTATCAGGATTATATAGATATTACCGTAGGTGTTGATGATATGAAACAGGCCCTTGGAGCTTTAAATTGGGCTTATGGTATTATTACACAACTTGAAAAAGAATATGGGGCTAAAATACGTAAAAACCCATCTGAAAGAGCTACTTCTTTTCAAAAACAAGCCTATGGCAGACTAGCTTCTGTTGTGAATAAAATTAAAAAAGATTTAGATTTCCTTGATTTTGCAAAAGCTAATTTAAGAAATATGCCAACTATTGATTTTGATGCAACTACCATTGTAATAGCTGGTTTTCCAAATGTAGGAAAATCAACCTTACTTAAACAGCTATCTGGAGCTGATCCTCAGGTAGCTAACTATCCATTTACAACAAAAGGAATTCAAATAGGGCATGTTGAAAGACACTGGAAACATATCCAAATTATAGACACTCCAGGGTTATTAGACAGGCCTGTTTTGGAAATGAATGATATTGAATTAAATGCTATGGTTGCACTTGAACATTTAGCAGATACAATTCTATTTATTTTTGATGCTTCCGAAACATGTGGATTTAGCCTAGAAAGTCAATATAACCTATTAAAACAGATTGAACAGGTATTTAGTGAAATACCAATCATATACCTTTTCAATAAAATGGATATTGTCAAAGATGTTGAAGATCAAGAATATATTAAACCATATGTTGATGAATTCGATGATGCTATCTTTATTTCAGCTATTGATGGTGAAGGAATAGAAAAAATCAGCAAGAAATTTGATACTATTAAAAAGATAGAACGTGAAAGTGAAGATGACTTTTACTAACATTTATATACTTTAATATCATAGTAACTAATACTTATTTCAAAGTGGGAAAAAACTATAAAATAAGAATAAAAAAATAAGGTGAAAAAAATGGCTGAAGAAGATATTATTGAAACAACTGCAAGAGAAAAACAAGCAGAAACTGAAGAAGAAGTAGAAAATGAAACCAGTGAAACTTCTGAAGAAGAAACTGTTAAAGATAAAGAACAAGAAAGAAGAGAAAGACTTGATGAAAAATTAAAACAAGGAAAAGAAATTACTGATAAAATAGCTGAAGACATAACAAGAACCGTAGACTCATTTATCGTAAATATGAAATCTATGCAAAAAAATGTTGACGGTAAAATCAATGATTACAAAAAAACAGCAGTTAACGGTCTTTATGCAGATTTAGTTGAAGATGAAGAAAAATACTACCTTAGAGTATGGGTACCTGGAATCCCTAAAAAAGATATTGAAATAGAAGCAAGTGATAATGAACTTGTTATTGAAGTAGAATTTGATTCATTAGCTGATTCTATTGAAAGTGAAGATAAAAAAGTTATTATTAACGGATTAAAAACTGGTAAATGCACTAAAACAATCCACTTTGAAGAAAACATTGATATTGAAACCATTGATGCTAAAGCAAACAAAGGTGTACTCAATATCATAGTTAACAAAATACAAGCACCAAAACAAAAAGTAAATGTAGAATAAATTAAATCTACATTTTCTTTTTAACTTTTTTTTAAATTTTTAAGATTATATATGAATATTGACTTATCTTCTGTTGGAATGGTGAAAGGCCAGCAATATGAAACAATAATTACCACTGCTGATTCTAATCAGAATAGAAACACTGCCCCCATTGGAGTTATCTGTAGAGGAAAAGACTCCATAATGTGTCGTATTTTTAAAGGAGGTAGAACTTTAGATAATATCATTAATCAGAAAGAATTTACTGTAAATTTAACCTCCAATCCACAGATGTTTACTTCTGCAATCATCAACAATATCCCAGAGGAATATTTAACTGAAAATAATTCCCTAGTAGGTGCAGACAGCTATTTTAAGTGTGAAGTAACTGATTTAATAGAGGCTGTTAAAAAAAGCGACCCGATTAGAAAAAGTGAAGCCATAGTTATTAAAGCTAAAGTTACTGATTTAAAAATAAATAATCCCTGTAAAAAAGCCATTAATCGTGGATTTTTTATGTTGATTGAAACTTTATCTGATTTTACAAGAATTGATTTAGTAGATGTTCCAACACAACAAAAGTATATAGCTAGATTCAAAGAGTGTATGCGAGTAATTAATAAAGTGGGATCTAAAGAAGATAAAAAAGCAATCCATATATTAAAAAATGAATTGATAAAAAAAGGATTTGAAATTTAATCAACAATTAAATCCTTAAAAGAAAATTCATCAACATCAAATAAACCTTTATTTGATATTTTTAATGAAGGAATAACAAGTAAAGCCATAAAAGACATTGTCATAAATGGAGAATCTAATTCACAGTTTAATTTTTTAGCTTCATCAAGTAACTCTTTATATAGTGCACTTACTTCTTCTGCTGATTTATTACTCATTAATCCAGCTACTGGAAGAGGTAATGATTTTTTAAGACCTTCATTAACAACAACCAATCCCCCCTCATTTTCTATGAGTAAATTAACAGCTTCTGCCATTTCAGTTGAGTTGGTTCCAATAACTATAATATTATGTGAATCATGGGAAATTGAAGATGCAATTGCACCATTAGATAAGTTAAATCCAGAAATAAATCCATTAGCTATTGAATTTCCCCCATATCTTTCAACAACAGCTATCTTTAATATATCTCTTTCTAAGTCAGGCTGAATTAGACTATTTTTAACATTTAATACTGCAGTATCATTTTCAGTGAGTAGTTCCCCATTAAAACATTTCACTACATTAACTTCAACACTTTCCCCCTCATAAGTTACATCAAAGTCTTCAGGTGATTTCCTAGAAAGGTCAAATGTATTTTTAAAATTATCTTCAGCTGCATCAAAAAGAACTTTGCCATTATCATAAACTAATTTACCACCAACATAAGTTCTTTTAATATTAAAATCATCAAAGTTGTCTATAACAACAAAATTAGCTTTTCTTCCTTCAGCTATTGCTCCAGAATTAAGATTGTAATGAGAAGCAGGATTAATAGTTACCATTTTAATAGCTTCAATAATATCAATTCCAAAACTAGCTGCTTTTTTAATATCTTCATTTAGATAGCCTTTAATAAGATCATCAGCATGCTTGTCATCACTTACAAGGAAATCAAATATTGGTTTTTTAAGATTCTCTTCAAGATTATCATTGCTTCCATGATTTTTCCAATAGCTAATTCTTTCATCTAAATCAAAAATAGCATCTAAATTCTTAGCAGATGAACCAGAACGCACCATTATTTTCATGCCTTTTTCTTTTTTTTCAATAGCTTCTTGAAAACTGCTGCATTCATGGTCAGTACTTATACCTGCACCAATATATTTATCTAAATCTTCACCAGAAAGTAATGGAGCATGACCATCAATAGGTTTGGATAACTCTTTAGATGCATTTAATTTAGCAAGTACACTTTCATCATCATTAAGAACACCTGGAAAATTCATCATTTCCCCTAATGCTACAAAATCATCTCTAACTAAAAGTTTTTTAATATCCTTTTCATCTAATATGGCTCCAGAAGTTTCAAAAGGAGTTGCTGGAACACAAGAAGGAGCAGTAAAATAAAAATCAAAAGGTGCTATTTTAGCATCATCTACAAAGAAATCAATTGCTTCAATACCACCAACATTTGCTATTTCATGAGGATCGCAAATAGCTGAAGTCGAACCATGCCTAACAGCTACTTTAGCAAATTGAGAAGGAGTAAGCATGGAACTTTCAATATGAATATGAGAATCAATAAAACCAGGAATGATAATGCCTTCAAGATTTTCATCATCAAGTGGTTTTATTTTCTCAAATAATCCATTTTTAACAGTTATTTCAGCAGGAAAAACTGAATTATTAAATACATCCAATATATTTCCTTTGATAATCATTTAATCATCTTCTAGGGCATTGTATAATAATGGCAAGAATGTACCAATATCAGTTACAATACTAAGTACCTGTGCACTTCCCCTGTCAGATAACTTAGTAACAGTGGATGGATTAATATCTACACAGACACTTTTTACTTTAGATGGTAATAAGTTACCCATAGCTATTGAATGTAACATTGTAGCAATCATAATAACCATATCAACATCTTGAGCATAATGCCTCATTAATTCCTGTGCTTCAACAGTGTTAGTTATTACATCAGGTAATGGACCATCATCACGAATAGAACCTGCTAGAACATAAGGCACATCATTTTTAACACACTCATACATAATTCCACCATTTAAGGTTCCATCTTCAACTGCTTCTTTAATGGAACCAGATTGGTTAATTCTGTTAATGGCCCTCATATGGTGAGTATGACCATGAGATACAATTTCTCCAGTTTCAACTTCAATACCTAATGATGTTCCAAAAAGATTGCTCTCAATATCGTGAGTTGCAAGTGCATTTCCAGCAAGTAAAACATCAATATAACCTTCCCTAATTAAAGAAGCGAGATATTTGCCTGATCCAGTGTGAACAATAGCTGGTCCTCCAACAATAGCTATTTTTCCACCTCTGCCTTTAATTTCTTTAATCTCGCTAGCAATACCCTTAATAAGATTCATTAAAGGTTTTTCAGAAGACACATCACTATTCATAAACTCAAAAATTTGCTGAGTGTCTCTTGATTTTTGAGGAGGTGTGATTCTAATACCTTCACGACCAACTGCAATCATATCCCCTGCTTTAATATCAGCAAGTGGTTTACAGTAAGCCTTTTTGGTTTCTTCATCAATGCAGATTGTACAGTCCATTTCAATATTTTCTACAACAATCCAGTTACCTTCATAGAGTACATGGGTTGTGTGATTTGAAGTTGAGTAAAAACCTTCAGGAGCAACTTTATCTTTGGTAGATGCAACTAATTCCACTTCTTTTAATTCAGAGATAGTAGCACCAAGCCTTGATAACTCATCTAAAATCATATTTAATTTTTCGGGTGTGTCAGCAGAGATTACCATTTTAGCAGTACTAATATCTGATTTCCTTTTACCAATTTCAAACTCCACTATATCAAAATCTCCACCTTTAGCCATTACAAGATCCATAGTTTTTGGAAGAGTTAATGAATCTATAATATGACCAGAAAGTTCAATAGTTCTAGTATTCATAATATTTGCTCCTATTTTTTAATAATAAATAATATTACTATTATCTAAAAGCTATTATTTAAATAATTCGATAAAAGAAAAAAATTAAAACGAGGTTTCAGATTATTGAAAAATAAAGCAATAAAAATTCTAATTTAAAATTTAAATAATAAAAATTAGAATAAATATAGTAAAGGTGAATATATGAAAATTGTTATTGCAATTGGTGGGTCAATCCTATTAAAAGAATATGATTATCAAAAATTCCAAGAGTACAGTGAAATTTTAAAGTCTTTATCAAATGAACATGAATTATTTGTTGTTGTAGGTGGAGGAAAACCTGCAAGAGACTATATTAGTGTTATTCGTGATTTAAACGGTGGAGAAGCTCAATGTGATGATATTGGTATTGAGGTAACTAGAATCAATGCAAAATTATTATTAACTGCATTAGGTGACTACGCTTACCAAAGAGTACCACATAACTTCCAAGAAGCTTTAGAATTTTCAGCTAGTGGAAAAATAATCGTAATGGGCGGAACTGAACCAGCACATAGTACTGATGCAGTTTCAGCTATTTTAGCAGAATACATTCATGCAGATAAACTTATTAACCTAACTTCAGTTGATGGAATGTACAATAAAGATCCAAATAAATATGATGATGCAGAATTAATCAAAGAGATTACTGCTTCTGAAATGATGGAATTTATTAGTGGAAAAGACACAAAAGCAGGAACTTATGAGTTTTTCGACATGACTGCAATCCAAATGATTAAAAGATCATCTATAGAAACTGTAATAGCTAATGGATACACTCCAGAAAACTTAACTAAAGTTATTAATGGAGAAGACATTGGAACTAAAATTATTAATGAATAGGTGATAAATTGGATGGTCTTATTGATATTGGACTTAACTTAATGCATTCTTCATTTAAAAAAGACAGGCAGGAAATAATTGAAGAAGCTGCAAAAGTTGGTGTTTCAAAATCAATTATTACTGGAACTAATGTGAATTCCAGTAAAATAGCTAGCGAATATGCATCTAAATATCCTGGAATTTTATATTCTACTTCAGGTGTCCATCCTCATGATGCTAAAACATGCAACGAGAAAACCCTTGAAATTCTTGAAAAAAATGCCAAAAAAGAATGTGTTGTAGCTATTGGAGAATGCGGTCTTGATTATAACAGAGATTTCTCTCCAAGAGATGTTCAAAGATATTGGTTTGAAAAACAGATTGAATTAGCTGAAAAGTTAAACATGCCTCTTTTTTTACATGAAAGAGATGCACATGAAGATTTATATGCAATTTTAGAAAGACATCCGAAAATAGCTAAAAAAGCAGTAGTTCATTGTTTTACAGGAACTAGCAAAGAAGCTGAAAATTATATTGACTTAGGATGTTATATTGGTGTTACTGGATGGATTTGTGATATGAAGAGAGGAAAATCCCTTCAGGAAGCAGTTAAAGTTATTCCTCCTGAAAGATTAATGATTGAAACTGATGCACCATTTCTAATACCTAAAAATTTTGATAAAAAACCTAAAAGAAATAGGAACGAACCAAAGTATTTACCTCATATTCTAAAAACAATTGCACATTACAAAGATGATTATGATGTTGAAAAACTAGCTAAAATAGTTACAATTAATACAGAAAAGTTTTTTAATATCTAAATTAAATAATTTTAAAAAAATAAAAGGTGAAAAATATGGCTGTAGAACCACATAAACATTGTCCAATTTGCGGGACTCCAATCCCATTAAACGAACTTGTATGCTCTCCAGACTGTCAAAAAATCTGGAATCAAAGATTAGCTCAACAAAAGAAAAGCAGATATGGATTATTAGCAGTAATTATCATATTCGTTATTGTATGGTATTTATTTAGCTTTGTTTTATAAGATTAAGATTTAAATGATATTATCATCTACAAATACATTAGAAAACAAAAAGATTGTTGCATACAAAGGTATTGTAACTGGAGAATCTTTAATTGGTTCTAATGTATATAAAGATTTATTTTCAGGAGTACGTGATGTTGTAGGTGGCCGTACTTCAAAATATGAAGAAGAAATCCAAAAAGCTAGAGAAGTTGCCCTAACAAGTATGAAAGAAAAAGCCCAAAGTTTAGATGCTAATGCAATAATAGGACTTAAAATATCCTATGATAACCTTGGCGGAACTATGGGTAACACAATACTTGTAACAGCTTATGGAACTGCTGTAAAATGTGAATAAATATGAAAATAAAACTTTCACAGGAAAAAAGAAAGTCCTTACTAGCTATTGGATCAATAGCTGTTGGTACTGCTACAGGATTAGCATCCTACTCTTTCTTTTTATATTTTAATATAGCTATTTTTGGATGGAACTTAGGACTCATTTTTGCACCATTAATTGCAGGATATATTGAAACAGAACTTGCAAATGAATACATTGGGGAAAGTATAGGTGCTGTAAGTGCTTTTATTTTATTTATAGTGACTGTAGTTTATGGTTTTATTATAAACAATCCTACATTAGGTGTAAATGTAATTACTGTTGGTTCTTTAATTGTAATAGCTCAGGCAGCAGTCCCTATTCTTATTAACTACATTTTAATACTTGTTTTCGGAGTTATATTTTATTATCTTGGAATATTCAAAAAGATTACTGATTTCATTTACTATCAACTGAAAAAAGCATATTACCACAAAATATTAAAAAAACCATTACCAGTTGTAGTTAAGAAATCTTACTTTTATAATGACATTAAAAGATGCCATCAATTAAATAGTTCTGATTTCGTTTTTTTAACAACCGCTGAGCCTTTTGATAGAAAAATTGAAGAATATATGGGTCCTTATGTTGGAACTGCAATATTTGAAATTGAAAATACAACTAACCTCAAAATGAGTGAAGAGGAAAGTAAAGAGCTGTTAAATAAGATAAAAAATGAAAAGGACAATGCAATTTTAAATCTTGCCAAAGCCATTGAAAAAGATGGAGGTCATGGCGTACTTGACTTAAGAATTGAAATTGAAGTTGTTGGAATGGGTTTTGATGAATACCAAATAACAGCATTGGGAATTGGTGTTAAATTCCAAAACCCTGCTTTTTTACTTAAGATGGAATAACACCAATCATTTTTAGTCCTATGGTAAATACTAAAACAGCAAATACTAACTTAAGATTTCTTTCAGGAAGTTTATGAGATACTTTAGCACCGAAATAAGCTAGTGGAACAGAAAATACTGAAATCACAACAAAATCTATAAGACTTACATAGCCAATTGAAAATGGAAGTGTGTTAACACCCATTCCAGTGATAATATAAGAAATAACTCCTCCAATAGCTGTAAGACAAATATAAACAGATGAAGTACCAATAGATTCCAACATTGAAAATCCAAAGAAGAATACAAGACAGACAATTAAAAATATTCCTCCGCCAATACCTAAAAGTCCAGATAAAAATCCTATAGCGGTACCAAAGACTGCATAAGAAAATATATTAAATTTTATTCTGGATTTTGGATCATCTTTATTAATAGTTATACAATTATAAACTGCAATAAATATCAACAAACATCCGAAAATAAACTTTAAAGTGTCTGATGGCAGTATTGAAGCAACACCCCCACCAATAAGTCCTCCAATTATTCCAAAAACCCCTAATTTTATTCCAGGTTCTATAACATTCTTTAAAGTTCTTGTATGTTTATATGCACTACTGCATGAAGTTGGAATAATAATAGCTAGACTTGTTCCAAGAGATACCAACATTGCTAAGCCAGGATCAACACCAACATGTTCTAAAAGGAAATATTGCAAAGGAACAATTAAAAATCCTCCACCTACCCCCAAAAGGCCAGATGCAAATCCTGCAACAATACCAATTAATGCTAAACCAATAAAAAATTCTAAAGTAAACATAAAATACTCCTTAATGTAGTAATATTTTTATTAATTTAACTATATAAAATAGAAACAATGATTTTTATAAAAAATAAGTACCTAATTAGTGGAGTTATACTCATATTGTTTGCAGGCATATTGTTTGTAACAGATATCTTCACACCTTACATTAGACCAATTACTTATATTTTCCTTATGGGATCATCAAAAGGTAAAGATATATTATTTTTCGCATTATTAGGCTTATTTTTAATTTTAACTCAACTACATAAGTTAAAAATCTTTAATAAACTTAATTCAACCAAAAAAATTATTCAGATTTTATTAATTTTAAGTGTAATTCTATTTATATCTGAAATAATACTTGAAATAAATCTTAGATGGCAATTAGGACTCGATTTAAGCACCACCTTTATTTCAATGCAACCTAGCATGTCTTCTACAAGTATTTTGCATACACACTTGCTTAAATCAATATTTGGTGGATTTTTAACTACTGTTATCGGCCCATTTATCCAAAGTGATATTAATACTGGAATCAGTTTATACAGCTATACACCACAAATAGCTAATTTATTGATGATTCTATTAATAGCAATCTTTATTTTGCAGGTTGTAGCCATTCAAAAAAGAGCAGCTGTCTCAAAAATAATGTTATGCTTCTTTTCTGTTTGTTTGCTAATTGGATTTTTAGACGGAGGTCTTTTTTCAACTCCTGCAGCAGTTGGTCTGTTGGGAACTTATTTAGTTTACAGAAATGGATATTACTTTGACTTTTATATTGGAAAATTACTTAAAAATGAAAAAATTATAAACGAAGCTAAAAAAAATCCTCCGTCATATAGAAACAAAGAATATTCTTACAAAAGATTTGTATTTAATAGATTAGCACCTTATATTGTAATATTCTTATTCCTTGCTCTTAGATTCTCAGTCAGTTTACTTGGAGCAAACCCTGAGTATTATGAAGTAAATATCGTAGATATCCAAGAAGATACTTTAAATTTAACCAATATTCCAATTGAAAGTGTCACAAAAGAAAATAACAATATCACCTATCATGTAAGTTCAGCTATGAATGAACAAGATGTTATTAATGAGTTAAAAATTCCACTGAAAGACAACTGCAAATATTACACTGTATCGTGGAATGTTTACTCATATTTATAATAACACTTAATAGTTAAACAAAACAAAGGTAATACCATATGATTCTTAGTATTATTATACCAACTTATAATGAAGAAGAATACCTTCCAGTCCTTTTAGAAAGTATTAAAGAACAAAATTTTAAGGATTACGAAATTATAGTAGCTGATGCTAATTCTGAAGATAAAACACGTGAAATAGCTGAAGAATATGGATGTACTGTGATTGACGGAGGTATGCCTGCAGTTGGTAGAAATAATGGTGCTAAAATAGCTAAAGGAGAATATCTGCTATTTTTAGATTCTGATTTGAAACTTACTGATGAATATTTGCAAAATGTAATTTATGAATTCAGAATGGAAAGACTGGGAATTGGAATTACCCAAATGGAACCATTATCTGAAAAAACACAAGATAAAATATTCCATGAACTAGCTAATAATTTTATGATAGCTGTTGAAAACATCAAGCCTCATGGAGCAGGATGTTATGGAATAATAGCTAAAAAAGAGTTACATGACAAATGTGGTGGATTTGACGAGGAATTAACTTTTGGTGAAGACACCGATTATATTGAGAGGTTAGCTAAAGAAGAAAGATTTAAAGTTCTTAGAAGAGCAAAAGTTGGAGTTTCAACTAGAAGAATTGAAGAAGAAGGTCTTGAACAAGTTTTAAGACAGTATGGTAAAAGTACACTTAACGATTTCTTAGGAAAAAGAACTGATGCCGAAGAACTAAATTATACTTTTGAACATAAACATAGTGATGCTCCTAAAAAAAATATCTTAGACAACATATCTCTTGAATCTGAACGTTTAATGGAACTTAAAGAAGCATATAATAAATCTAAAAAGAAAATTGAAATTTTAAGTCAGAACACAGATGACAAAAAAGAAGGTGAAAAAAAAGTAGTCTTCTATTGTGTCTGTGGAGAAGGCATGGGGCATGCAATACGTAGTGCTGTAATGATAAAAGCAATATCTGAAAGATACGATGTTTATGTTTTCTCAAGTGACCGTGCCTATGAATATTTACATGACAAATTTGAACACACCTACAAAATTGGAGGATTTAACACAGTCTATGAAGATAATCATGTGAAAAATGTTAAAACTTTCTATAAAGCTATAAAAGACAATCCTAAAAACCTGAAAAAAGGTTATCAGCAACTTTATAAAAAAGCAAGAGCTTTAAAACCAGCGGTTATTGTAAATGATTTTGAAATCTATGGAAATATCTTATCCAATATGTTAAGCATACCAATGATTACCTTAGATAATATCCATATGATTACACAAACAAAAATTGATTATCCATCCCATGAAACAAGAAATATCCTAAAAGCAAAAGGCGTTATAAAGGCTTATGTTTTCAAACCAAAAATACATATTTTAACCAGTTTCTTTTATCCAAAAATCAGATCCAAAAAGAAAGCTGTTCTATATCCACCAGTGCTTAGAGATGAAATTTTAGAACTTGAACCTACAATTGGAGATTACATTCTTGTTTATCAGACTAGTAAAGAAAGTATGTCTTTAATTGAAAAACTTAAAGTGCTTGATGAAAAATTCATCGTTTATGGATTTAACAAAGATGAAACTGACGAAAATTTAACATTCAGAACTTTTAATGAAGATCAGTTCTTTAAGGATTTAGCTGATGCCAAAGCTGTTGTCTGTAATGGTGGATTTACATTTATAAGTGAATCTATTGCATTGAAAAAACCAATATTCAGCATTCCCGCTCAAGGAAACTTTGAACAGTTATTAAATGGATTCTATGTTCAAAAATTGGGTTACGGAGAATATCACAACAGTATGAGTATTGCAAAACTATCTACTTTTCTAAAAAAACTTCCTAAATATCAGGAAAAACTAAATACTGTTAAAACACATGACAACAAAGGAATTATCAATGAATTAATCTATAGAATTGAAAAATATAGTAAAAAATAGAAAAATAGGTGACTTATAAAGTTACACCCATTTCAAGTTGTTCTGTTAATTCTTTATACCTGTTTCTTATTGTAACTTCAGTAACTCCAGCAATATCTGCAACATCTCTTTGAGTTTTTCTTTCACCAAGTAAAACAGAAGCAATGTATAATGCAGCTGCAGCTACTCCAGTTGGTCCTCTACCTGAAGTTAATCCTTTTTCCATAGCCTTTTCAATAATTTCAATAGCTCTAGATTGAACTTCACCAGATAAACCTAATTCACTAGCAAATCTAGGAACATAATCCACAGGAGAAGTTGGAGGTAATTTAATATTTAATTCTCTTGTTAAGAACCTGTAAGTTCTCCCTACTTCTTTTTTAGTAACTCTAGATACTTCAGCAATTTCATCTAAAGTACGAGGCACATTACAACGTCTACATGCTGCATATAATGAAGCAGCCACTACACCCTCAATACTTCTTCCACGAATAAGCTTATTATCTACAGCACTCCTATATACAACAGAAGCAGCCTCTCTTACACTTCTTGGTAAACCTAATCTTGAAGAATCCCTATCTAATTCACTTAATGCAAATGCTAAGTTACGTTCAGTAGCACCGGAAATCCTAATTTTCCTTTGCCATTTCCTTAATCTGTACCATTGAGCCCTATTTCTAGCAGGAATATCACGACCATAGATATCTTTGTTTCTCCAATCAATCATGGTACTTAAACCTTTATCGTGAATAGTGTATGTAATTGGAGCACCGACCCTTGTACGTTTATCTCTTTGTTCATGGTCGAAAGCTCTCCATTCAGGACCCATATCCACAAGGTTTTCATCAATAACTAAACCACAATTAGCACAAACAACTTCAGCTCTTTCATAATCCCCAATAAGTTCATCAGAACCACATTCAGGACATACGGTTTGTTTATCTTTATCATAAACATCCCCTCTCATAATTTCTTTTTCTGTTTTAACATGTCCATCATGTTGAGGAACTTCGTTTACTTTTTGTTTCGTGGTCTCCTCCTCCTTTTTCTAGATTTTTGATTTGGTTTTGATACAAATAACTTCTCACCATAATTTTTCTGGATTCTATCAATATTTGCTGATCTGAATAGACTAATAGAAATATAAGGTTTTTTAGTAGGCCCAAAAACATAACTTACTTTACCTATCTTATTTTTATTACTGTCAAAAACAAGACCCCCTGGAGTGGGAGTTTTATCAGATTTGGCAATTAACTTTCCAGAGTTTGAAATATGCAAACTGTTTCCTAAAATTTTCATATTAATTCATCTAAAATAAACCGTTTTTGTACCAACAATATATAGTTGTACAACAATCATATATAAAAGTATCGGAATATTTATATATAAAAATCTGTTTTATTTAAATAATTTACTGTTTAATTTTTGTAATCTCAGATAAAGATTTCCCTTCTTTTAACATATTTATTATAGTTTCCTCTTTTAACTTAACAGCTAATGTTTGAACCATAACTTCATTAAATAACCTTTGAGGAATTATAACGACCCCTGTTTCATCTCCAAAGAAGAAATCTCCTGGATAAATAACCATATCTTCAATATTTAATTTAATATTAACTTCTCCAAGACCTAATGGAGTTCCTGCATTTGAAACAAATGAACATGCAAAAATAGGATAGTCTCCATGTTTTAAAGCATCTAAATCTCTAACAGATCCATAAACTGCTGTTGCAACAATACCATTTTCACGAGCATTAGTTGAAGCCAATTCTCCCCAGATAGCATTATCATTGTCACTACTTTCAATAAATAATATATCACCGTTAGATCCTTCATCAATAGCTAATGTTGAAGTTCCCCAATCATCAGAATTAGTATATGCAGTTACAATTCTCCCATAAGCCTTTTTATCATTAATTGGTTTTAAATTAGATAAAACACCACTTCTTCTAAAAGCATTATTAAAAGCATCGGAAATTTGACAAGAAGAAACATTTTCTAATAGATTCTTTAAATTAATAAACTCAGTATAATTAGATTTATCCTTTTTTAAGATAACATCATCTACAGTAACACCATCTAAGTTTATATTTTTAATTTCTATATGTTTATTAGAATCTTTTTTATTTAGTTTAGCTTTATCAAGTATCATTATTTATCCCCTATTTTAAAACCACTATTATTATATTTTAGATATGTTTTTTATTATAGTTAAAACTAGTTTTTTCATGTGAAAAAACTGAACCATTTAAAAATAAAAATTCAAATATACACGTTTATATATAAGTTTATTCAAAAATAAATAATGTAGAATTAAAGATACTTATATTTACTTTAATAGAGTTTAAATTATTAATTATTCTTATTTAATTATCATTCATAAAAAAATAAAGGAGCTAAGAAGTAAAAACAAGAAAATAAATAATATGAATTTGATTTAGAGATTTTAAATAAATATATAAGATTTAGATAAAATTAACTGAAATAAATTGAAATAACCATCTTAGCAATGAAATTTTTATGAATAAAATAACTCTTTTTAGTCTATATTAGTATTTATTATATTAATTATCGTATAATTTATGCAATTATTATTTTATTATTGCCTAAAAATAACAATAAAGTGATTTTTAGAAAAATAAATTATCCCGAAAACAATTAAGCTCAGGAGGCTTAAAAAATGGGAAAAGGAGAAGAATTAACAACTACAAAATATTTAATTCATGCACAAATTAATGCTAATGGTATAGTAGAAAAACCTGATGTTGTCGGTGCTGTATTTGGACAAACTGAAGGTTTATTAAGTAATGATTTAGATTTAAGAGAACTTCAAAGAACTGGAAGAATTGGTAGAATTCAAGTTATGATTCACTCCAACAGCGGAAGAGCAAAAGGAGAAATCGTAATTCCATCTAGTTTAGATAGAGTAGAAACTGCCATTCTTGCAGCATCTTTAGAAACAATTAACCGTGTAGGACCTTGTGAAGCTGAAATTCATACGATTAAGGTTGAAGATGTAAGAGCTGTAAAAAGAGAACAAGTTGTAAATCGTGCAAAAGAAATCTACAAAAGCATGATTGAAAGCGTTGGACCAGCTAGTATGAAAATGATTGAAGAAGTAAGAGAGGCTATGAGAATTCATGAAATCTCTGAATATGGTGAAGACAGATTACCTGCAGGTCCTAGCATCCACACATCTGATGCAATTATTGTAGTAGAAGGACGTTCAGATGTTTTAAACTTATTAAAATATGGTATTAAAAATACTGTAGCAGTAGAAGGAGTTAGTGTACCTCACTCTATTGGAGAATTAAGTAAAAAAAGAACCACCACTGCATTTGTTGATGGAGATCGTGGCGGAGAATTAATCTTAAAAGAGCTTCTTCAAATAGGTGATGTTGACTACATTACCCGTGCACCAAAAGGAAAAGAAGTTGAAGATTTAGAAAAAGATGAAGTCTTAATAGCTTTAAGAGATAAAGTTCCAACTGAACAGTTCTTAGCTACCCATAACATTCTTCAAAACAGAGGAAAAAAATCCAATAAACAACATCATCACCATCACAGACATGATGAAGTTGAAAAACCTATTATAGAAGAAGAAATTGAAGTTCCTATTGAAGATGATGAAACTACTTTAATGAAAGATATGCTTAAAGAAATTGAAGGTGAAGGTACTGGAGCTATTTTAGATGAAGCTCTAAATGTGACAAAAGAAGTTAAAGTAGAAGAAATCTATGAAGAACTTAAAAATATAGATGAACCTGCAAAAACTGTTATCTTTGATGGAGTTATAAGTCAAAGATTAGTTGATGTATGTTCTCTCAAAGGTATTGAAAACCTTGTTGCTTTCAAATCAATGAATATTGTTAAAAAGCCAGATAATGTAAAAATAATAACAATGGATTAATCATATCCATTAACCTTCTTTTTTTATTTTAAATTAGCATTATTGGTGTTACTGATGGATAATTACCTAAGAACAAGACCCAATACATCAAACCAAGAATATAATTTAAAAAAACATATAACCAATGAACATGGTGAAAAAGTTCCTATTTTAGACATCTATGATTTTGATGAAATGATTGAAGATTATCTAGTGGAATTAGAAATCAGGAACTACTCTCAAAATACATTAAAAACATACACTTCAGTCATACGTACTTTTTATGAATATTTACAAAAAGAAAAAAATCTATATACTGAAAGAGAATTTCTTAGATCTTTTAAACGCTATATTCAACATTTAAAAAGAGATAAACAGGTAAGTCAAAATTACATTTATCTAGTGACTGTTGTAATTAAAAAATTCTTAGAATTTAATCAGATTTACTTTTTAGAGGAAGTTGGAACTCCTAAAAGAACAAAATCTCTTCCAAAATCATTAAACGAAAAAGAAGTTCATGATTTAATAGAATCTATTCAATGGGAAGAAGAAGATAATGAAAATAGAAAACTTACAAAACTAAGAGATAAGTTAATATTAACTGTTTTATATTCCTCTGGATTGAGGATTTCAGAACTCACAAAATTAGCTATTAAAGATATTGATTTTGATGAAAGAACAATGTTAATTAGAGGAAAAGGGGACAAAGATAGAATTGCACTATTTGATAATAATGCAAAAGATATGATGATGAAATATTTAGAAAAAAGACCTCAAACAAGCGAATATTTAATAGTTAACAGAAAAGGAGAACCTTTAACTCCACGTTATATCCAGAATATGATTAAAAAATATGGGAATGAAGCAGGAATAAAGAAAAAAGTAACTCCTCATGTATTGCGCCATTCCTATGCAACTCATTTACTAAAACATGGTGTGGATATTAGAGTTATCCAACAATTATTAGGCCATGCAAGCCTATCAACCACACAGATTTATACCAGCGTAGATATGGAAACTGTTAAAAAAGTTTACGACCAAGCTAGAATGTAAAGAAACACAATCAAATCTGACAAATATCAAATAAAATTTATAAAAAAATTAAAAAACTGAATGTATAAAAAACTATTTTTAATTAATTAAAGATACATTCATTACATTTATTTAAAAGTAAAAATATAAATAGCTTGAATTATAAAATGAAGTAAATATTTTAGATTTTTATTAAAAAAAAAGATTAACTAATAAAATAATTACAATTTATTATATTTTTTAAATTATTTTATATGAAAATAATAAATTATAAACCATAAAAATAAACATAAGATATAAACAATTAACCAATATTAATACTATAACGTGAAAACATGAAAAGATTATCAATACTTGCAGGTAAACTAGGATATAACCTAGCAAGATTAAAAGGAGAAAATGGAACTGCATTACCTGGAAAGATTGCATTATCCATTGACAAAAATATTTTGGAGAAATTAGGAAAGAACTGTGAGAAAATTGTTTTTATCACAGGAACAAATGGAAAAACAACAACCAATAACATATCCAATCAAATTTTTGATGAACCTTACCCAGTTATTTCTAATTTAACTGGATCCAATATGATACAAGGAGTAGCTACTCCATTAATATTAAATTCAAGGAAAAACTTCCAATATGGTATTTTTGAAGTTGATGAAGGTTCTGTTCCAGAAGTATCTGAAAATTTAACACCAGATTACTTAATCATTACAAACTTCTTCAGAGATCAGCTTGACAGATATGGTGAAGTTGAAAATACCATCATGTTAGTTCATGATTCAATAACTGACCCTGAAACAAAGCTTATTTTAAATGCTGATGACCCTTCAAGCATGTATTTCAATGACTTGCCTAATGAAAAGATTTATTACAGTCAGAATAAAACAAAAATCTCTCAAGACAGCATAAATGTTGAAGAATCAGTTTTCTGTCCAAAATGTGGAAAACGTTTAAACTATGAATACATCAATTATGGAAATATCGGTAAATTTTACTGTGAAAACTGTGATGTAAAAAGCCCTGAAGCTAGATATGTAATTTCTGATATTGAAGTTGACAATGAGGGTTATGACTTTGTAGTTAATGGTGAAAAAATCAGATTGAACATTTTAGGTCTTTACAATCTTTACAATGCATTATCTTCAATTGCTCTTGCTCGTGAGGAAGGAATTGACTGGAATATCATTAAAAATGAAATTGGGAAAATGGAATATAAAAGAGGAAGAATGGAAAACTTCCAGTATGGTGAAAAAGATGTTGTATTGGGATTATCCAAAAATCCTATTGGACTAACAGAAGTTTTCCATACAATCAGTTACAATGACAAAAGTAAAGAAGTTATGTTCATATTAAATGATTATGCTCCAGATGGAAGAGATATTTCCTGGATATGGGATGCTGACTTTAATGAAGTTCTTAATATTCCAAATTTAAATAAATTTTATTGCGTTGGAACTAGAGCAGAAGAAGTGGCTTTAAGACTAAAATATGAAGGTTTTCCAGAAGAAAAATTAGTGATATCTCATTCAGAAGATGAAACAGATATTGAAAAACCAATTGATGATATTTTAAGTGAAGAAAGTCCGCAAAAATATATAATTGGAACATTTACAGCTATGCCAGAAGCTAGAAAAATATTAGTAAGTAAAACAGGGGGCAAATAGCTATGGAACTTCATATTATTGATATGTACTCCGATATTCTTAATGTATATGGAGATATTGGAAATTTACAAACATTGAAACAGAGATGTGAATGGAGAGACATAAACACCAATATTACAAGATTTACAAAAGATAAAGATATTAATCTTGATGTTGAAAATACAGACATTATCTTAATTGGTGGAGGATCTGATTACGGTCAAAGTATTGTTTCACAGCATCTCTTAAATCAAAGAAATGAACTTCAAGAGTTTATTGATGATAATGGAGTAATATTAACTATTTGTGGAAGCTATCAAATGTTTGGAAACCTCTATTTAGATGCCAATAAAAATAAAATTCCTTGTCTTGAATTATTAGATATTGAAACAATCAGTGAAAAAGACAGATTTATTAGCAATATTGTCCTTGAAAACAACCTTGGCTTAAACCCTGAAACAATCGTAGGATTTGAAAACCATGGTGGACGTACCTATCATGACTATGACACCTTAGGAGAGGTAAAAGTAGGTTTTGGAAACAACAATGAAGATGGAAAAGAAGGATTAGTTTATAAAAATTTTATTGGAACCTACCTACATGGCCCATTATTACCTAAAAATCCCCATATTACTGATAAACTTATTTCTGAAGCTCTAAAAAGAAAATATGACATAGACACTCTCAAACCACTTGATGATACCATTGAACTTAATGCTCATAAAAAAATAGTTAATCGCCTACTTGAAAATAAATAAATAGCCTTTAATTAACAATAAAAGTAAATATTTTATAATATTAACAACAAATAAATTAAAGCTATTATAATTATGGAGGAGGCAAATATGAACATTAATTTTAATGATTATTATATAGCAAGAAAAAATGTATTTGAAAGAATACAAAATACAAATACTGCTACTAAAATTTTAATGTCATTATTAATGGCTTGTTTTACAGGAATAATGGCTCAGATAATAATTCCACTTCCTTGGACTCCAGTACCAGTAACTGCTCAAACTTTCGCGGTTTTAACAGCAGGATTAGTACTTGGTAAAAAATACGGAGTTTTAAGCCAATTATTATATATCATTCTTGGTGTTGCATTTATCCCATGGTTTGGTGGTATGACTGGAGGTCTTGAAGCTCTTTTAGGATCTACTGGTGGATATCTAATTGGATTCTTAATTGCATCATACTTTATTGGATATATAAGTGAAAAATATGCAGATGCACGTAATTTTAGAAAAATGAGTGTAGTTATTGGAATAGCTAACTTTGCATTAATTTACATTCCAGGATTAGCTGGATTAGCTATTTGGTCTTATGTAACTCAAGGTGCATTATTAGGAATTCCTGAATTATTAATAATGGGATTTGTTCCATTTATTATAGGAGATATAGTAAAAGTATTAGGCGCTTCTGCTGTATCTAAAGTATTTTTACCAAAAGAATAATTATTATTCTTTATTTTACTTTTTTTGATTAATATGAAACTTAAATTAAGAGGTCATCATTTACTATGCTTACAGGGTTTTCAAGGATATGGCTATGATGAAGACTTTGTTGAAAATATGTGTGAAATTAATAGACTAAGAAAATTGGAAGATACTTACATTAAAGTTGTAAACTCTCCAGATGACATATGTAAAGCATGTCCAAACTTAGTTGATAACAAATGCATTGATGATAAAAACAATGACAAAATAATAGCTATGGATAATGTTGTTTTATCAAAAATAGACTCAGATAAAACTTATAATTCAGTGGATCTATTTAATGAAATTTCACAAATTTTTAATACATTGGAATCTGTGGAAGAATCCTGCCTAAATTGTTCCTGGTGGGAGCAATGTCTTTTTGTTAAAAAATTAGAAAATAATCGATAAATATAAATATAAGATAATAAAGATATATAGAATGTTGTACTGCAAAAGTGACAACACATCAGATAGTCCCGTAGGGTAGTGGCAATCCTTCTAGGCTTTGGACCCGGAGACGGCGGTTCGACTCCGCTCGGGACTACTTTTATTACTATTTTTAATTTATTATTTCTATTAACATCCTTTTGTAGCTGATTTTATGGATAAATTATTACTTATAGGGATAAATACTCGTAGCATGGTAAATTCAGCTCTAAAACTTAATTACGAAGTTTTTTCAACAAGCTATTTTTCAACATCTGATTTTCCAACAATTAAAAATTCAAAATCTATTTTACATGAAACTGAAAATGAGTCAACTGGAGAATTTGATAAAGAGTACAATCCATTAAAACTGTTAGAGGAATCTGAAGAATATCTGGATATTGTAGACTATATAATTCCAATTTCAGGTGTTTTAGCTAGTGATTTTACAGGAAAATATCAGAAGTACCAAAAAAAGATTTTAGGAAATTTAGATATTGAAAAAGTTGAAAACAAATACAAGTTTTACAAAGAAATAAAAGAGGAATTTTTAACTCCTGAAACTTTTTATGTGAAAGATATAGATGAAGCTATTAAAATTCAAAAAAGTTCACAAGATAAACAATATATTATAAAACCCAACATAGGATCTGGAGGGTATGATACAAATCTTTTAGATAATGAATTGAATTTTGAAGAAAACAGTAGTGATTGTGATTGGATAGTTCAAGAATATGTTGATGGTGTAACTTTAAGCTCATCCGTTTTAGGAATAAAAAATAAAGCAAAAAATATAATCAACAGCAGATTATTAACCTCAAGAGACTTTGGAGAAAATAACTTCAAGTATGTGGGAAACATATTGCCTTTAGATGAAAAATCAATCTTAACAAAAATTAATAAACCAATTAATGAATTATTAAATGAAATGAAAGAAATCTCTGAAGAGTTAATAAGAAAGTTCAGATTAATTGGATCCAATGGTATTGATTTTATCTTAAATGATAAAGGATTATATGTAATTGAAGTAAATCCAAGGCTACAAGGAACCTATGAATGCTGCCAGCAGGCACTTGGAATAAATATGCTTGAAGCACATATCAAAGCATGCCAAAATGAATTAATAGAAATAGGAAAAGCAGAATATTATAGCTATAAAAAAATAATTTATGCTCCAACAGCTATTAAATATAAAAAACTAGAATTAAACAATATCTACGATACTCCATATGTTGGAACCATAACAGAAAAAGAAGAACCTCTTTTAACAATAATAGAAAAAGATAAAGATTTTGATAAATTAAATGAAAAAATTAAAAAGACTAATGAAATAATTGATAAACTCAATTAAAATACGCCAAGTAAGTGTATAATAAACAAAATAAAACCAATTGTTATCATAAAGGTTACAACAATCATAGCTTTTGTAATCCAAACAAATAATCTTGCTTTATTATCAGGATCTTTCATAAATTCATCTATAGGATTACGACGCATTTTTAAACTCCCTAATTTTATATTAAATAAATAATAATTGATTACAGTAAATAGTTAATCTCATTCTAGTAAAAGAAAAATAATATTCCAGTAACTAAAAAAATAACACTATTTTTAAATAAAACATTCTAATTTTAAGTTAATTAAAAAAATAAAAATTAAAAATCTTTCATTATAGAAAAGATTTTCAATAGAGATACTTCAAAGAGAATTAAAATGAAAATGAAAGTTGAGAAAAAGAAGAGAGATTAGTTACTGTCAACTTCAGCAACTTCATTTTCAGCTTCTTTATTTTTCTCAATAGTAGATCTAATCATTTTCAATCTTACAAAGTTTTCTCTTTCCATTTCTTGAAGTCTCATATCAATGTATTTTTCAGTGTTTTCAAATCTTGGAATCATAATATGCTCTAAAGCATTTACTCTACGTTTAGTAGACTCAATTTCCTCAGCTAGTAAGAAAATAGTTTTTTCTACTTCACCAAGTTCAATTAAGAATTTTACTGATTCTTCGAATTTTTTTGCAGCTTCATCTAATTGTATTGTGGTATCTGTGAAACCGTAACCTCTGTCAATAATAGTTCTTTCTTCTACTTTAACATCAGTAATAGGTACAGTTACACCCATAATACTTCTTGAAGTAATATCTACATCAATAGATTCTTTAACTGCTAAAGATGCTTTCCTTACAGCTAAGTCACCCATAGCAATTTGAGCTTCGACTAAAGCTTCGTTTGCTTCTCTTAAGCTCCTTTCTGCATTTTCACGAATACCTTTAACACGATCTAAGATATCAAAAAACTCTTTAATTAAAGCATCTCTTTTTTCTTTAAGTAAACCATGTCCTTTAATTGCAAGTTTAGTTCTATCTTTAAGATTGAGTAATTCCATCCTTGTTGGATTTACTCCATCTAATATGTCTTGTGCCATTTAATCACCTTCATTACATGTAATGAAATTACACTTAAAGATATTCTTCAATAAATTCATCTTTAACACGTTTAAGTTCAGTCTTAGGTAAGATTTTAAGTAAGTCCCAACCAATAGTTAAAGTCTCAAAAATGGATCTATTTTCATCTTTACTTTGAGTAATGAATTGGTTTTCAAATGCTTCAGCAAATTCTAAGAATTTTTGGTCCCTTTCGGTAAGAGCTTCTTCCCCTACTACAGCAACTAAATCTCTTAATTCACGACCTTCAGCATATGCTGAGTAAAGTTGGTCAGATACACCACTGTGGTCTTCACGAGTTTTACCTTCACCAATACCACCACTCATTAAACGAGATAATGATGGAAGTACATCTACAGGTGGGTAGATACCTTTCCTGTGGATATCTTTACTTAATACAATTTGTCCTTCAGTAATATATCCGGTTAAGTCAGGAATTGGGTGAGTAATATCGTCTTGAGGCATAACTAAGATAGGCATTTGAGTAATTGAACCTTCTTTACCTTCAATACGTCCTGCACGTTCATAAATACCTGCAAGGTCAGTATACATGTATCCAGGGTAACCTCTTCTACCAGGTACTTCGTCCCTAGCTGCGGAAATTTCCCTTAATGCTTCACAGTAGTTAGTCATATCAGTTAAGATAACTAATACTTGCATACCTAAGGTGAATGCAAAGTATTCAGCAGTAGTTAAAGCCATTTTAGGAGTTAAAATCCTTTCAATAGCTGGGTCATCTGCTAAGTTCATGAATACAGTTACTTTTTCAAGAGCTCCAGTTCTTTCGAAATCTCTCATAAAGAAGTTTGCTTCTTCGTGAGTAATACCCATAGCAGCAAAGATTACTGCAAATTCAGAGTCATCACCAAGCACTTTAGCTTGTCTAGCAATTTGAGCAGCTAAATCGTTGTGAGGTAAACCAGATCCTGAGAAAATAGGAAGTTTTTGTCCCCTTACTAAAGTGTTCATTCCGTCAATGGTAGAGATACCAGTTTGAATAAATTCTTCAGGGAATTCACGAGAAGCTGGGTTCATTGGACTTCCGTTAATATCTAATTCTTCATCTGCAATGATTTCAGGTCCACCGTCAATAGGTTTACCAATACCATTAAACATACGTCCCATCATGTCTCTAGATACACCGATTTTAGCAGTTTCACCGGTAAATCTAGCTTTGGTGTTTTTAGTGTTTAAGTCACTGGTTCCTTCGAATACTTGAATAACTGCAATATCTTTGGTTACTTCAAGAACTTGTCCACTTCTTTTTTCACCATCAGGAGTTTCGATATCTACAATTTCATTGTACCCAACACCTTCTACACCTTCAACAACCATTAAAGGACCTGAGACTTCAGAAACTGTAGTATATTCTTTAGTTTTAATATTTGTGTTCATTTTTAAGCCTCACTGCATTGTTTAATAATATCTGCTTGGATGGATTCAACTTTAGCGTCAAATTCATCTTGTGGTACAAATTTCATTTTACCAATTTCTTCTTTAACAGGTAAAGAAGTTAAGTTTTGAATTGGAGTTCCTTTTGCAATAGCTGCTTGAGCTTCTTTTTGGAATAAAAGAATGGTTTTTAACATTTTATATTGTTTCAATGGTGCACAATAAGTATCAATGTCATCAAATGCATTTTGTTGTAAGAAATCTTCTCTTAACATACGAGTAGTTTCTAAAGTAGCTTGATCAGTTTCTGGTAATGCATCTGGACCAACTAATTGTACAATTTCTTGAAGTTCTGATTCTTTTTGTAATAAAACCATTGCTTCATCACGAACAGCTCTCCAATCTTCTGCAATGTTTTCATGCCACCAGCCTTCAATACTATCAATGTATAATGAATAACTTTGTAACCAATCAATTGAAGGGAAGTGACGTTTATCTGCAAGTGATGCATCTAATGCCCAGAACACTTTACAAATACGTAAGGTGTTTTGAGTAACTGGTTCAGATAAGTCCCCACCAGGAGGTGATACAGCACCGACTACAGTAATTGAAGCAACTTTAGGGTCAGTTCCAATAGTGTCTACTCTTCCAGCTCTTTCGTAGAATTGAGCTAATCTAGATGCTAAGTAAGCAGGATAACCTTCTTCCCCTGGCATCTCTTCGAGCCTACCGGAAATCTCCCTCATAGCTTCAGCCCATCTGGAAGTTGAATCTGCCATAAGTGCTACATCGTAACCTTGGTCACGGTAGAACTCTGCAATAGTAATTCCAGTGTATACACATGCTTCACGAGCAGCTACTGGCATGTTGGAAGTGTTTGCAATAAGAACAGTCCTATCCATTAAAGGATTACCAGTTTTTGGGTCTTCAAGGTATGGGAATTCAGTAAGTACTTCAGTCATTTCGTTACCACGTTCACCACATCCAATGTAGATAACAATATCTGCATCTGCCCATTTAGCTAATTGTTGTTGGGTAACAGTTTTACCGGATCCGAAAGGACCAGGAATAGCTGCTGCTCCTCCTTTAGCTACTGAGAAGAAAGTATCTTGTGCTCTTTGACCAGTGACTAATGGTACATCTAGGTCTAATTTTTGAGCATAAGGACGTGCTTTCCTTACAGGCCATTTTTGGAGCATTTGAACTTTTTCATCTCCTTTTTCAGTTTCGATTTCAGCAATATCTTCAACGATAGTATATTCGCCTTCAGAAACTAAACTTTTTAAAGTACCTTCCATGGTAGGTGGTACTAAGATTTTTTGTACTACAGAAGAGGTTTCTTGTACTTCACCAAGAACGTCTCCACCTTTAACAACTTGACCAACTTTTGCTACTGGTTTGAAAGCCCATTTTTTCTCTTTATCTACAGAAGGTGCATCTACACCTCTTGCAATGAAGTCACCAGATTGTGCTCTGATTAACTCTAAAGGTCTTTGAATACCATCGAAAATGGATCCCATTACACCAGGACCAAGTTCTACGGATAATGGACCACCAGTACTTTCAACTATCTCACCTGGTTGAATACCAGCTGTTTCTTCATAAACTTGAATGGTTGCAGTGTCACCTTCGAGCTCAATAATTTCTCCAATGAGCTGGTCGTCACCTACTTTAACCATTTCGTGCATCTGGGTTCCTCTCATACCATCTGCGATAATAACAGGCCCAGCAATTTTAATAATTTTTCCTTCAATAATCATTTAACCATCTCTACCCCAATAACTCTTTTAATAAGATCTGCCATTTGATCAGATGATCCTTCAGAGGACCCGTCTTTATCAGGTATTTCAATTATCATTGGCAATACATTAGAACCTATTTTTCTATTAATATGTTCTCTAATTTCATTAGCTAATACTTGAGTAATTATAATAATAGAAACTTCTTCATCTAAAAGTTTGTCAAAAGCAATAGTAGTTTCTTCAGCTGATTTAACAACTTCAGTTCTTTTGACTCCACCAAGTCTAAAACCGGTAACGGTATCAATATCTCCAATAACAGCTACTGAACTCATATTAACATCTCCATGATTTTAGAAGTAGGGAATCCCATTTCTCTTTTTGCTCTTGCAATAATTTTTAAATTTTTAATTTCAGTTTCTTTTTGACTTAAATATCCAATAATTGGACCTACACCTAATGGTTTTTTGTTAGCTAAGGTTTTAGCATGTTCTGCTAAGTAAATATCTAAAGTTCTTTCGAAAATAGCTACAGAGCCATCATCATTGTATTGTGAAAGTGCATCCACTAAAACTTCAGCATATTTAGTACCTTCTAAACCAGATATTACACCTGCAACATCATTAGATTCCATTAAGTCTTTGAGTTTCCAATCACGTAATTGATATCCTTTTTCTAAGATATAAGGACTAATTGCTTCGTAATTTAATCCATCTTCTTTAGCCCTAATAATTAATTTTAAATTAGCTACATCTACTTTAGTTCCAACATAGGAATAGATGATTTGTCTATTTTCATCAGCTGGAACATCTGAAGAGCCTAACAAACGATCTAAATAGTAGTTATCTAATGCTGCTTCAAATGGAAGAATCATACCAGTATCTTCATATTTTGGAAGAGCATCTTCTAAAGCAGAAGCATATTCTGTGGTGTCTAAACCTGCAACAATATCAGTGATGTTGTCTGAATCAGCTAAAGAATTAATTGTTTCATATAAAGATCCATAAGGGATTAATAAATCTCTAGTTTCATCAACACCTAAACCCATATCCTTAGCAATAATAAGACTTTTAATGTTGTTAATATCAGTTTTTTTAGCCATTACAACAAAAGAGTCTTTTACTTCTTTAGGAGCGAGTCTTGCAACGAAGTCGTAGGTTTCTGCACCTTTAACATCTAAAGCTTTATCTAATGGATAATCTTCTAAAGCATCTGCATAGTCAGGGGAACCTTTAAGATAGTTTTCAACTTCAACAATATCATTGGAGTCAACAAGTTCTCCAATTTGTTTTTCATCGAAAAGTCTTCCCTTTCTTGCTCTTACTCTAGCACTAGGATTAAGATAAGGATAAATGTCCAATATTGGTCTTGATGTAATGATTACAACAATCGCACCTACAATAATAACTGCCATAATACAAAGAACAATAACGGCTTCAGTAGGAAGTCCAATTGAACTTATAAGTGCAGCAATTTCATCAGCCATAATTTATCCTCCCTATTAGTTAAATAACACATTAGCAACTTCACTACGTAATACTTTTTTGAATCTATCTAATCTAGCTTCAATGGTATTATTAATTTCAATATCTCCACTTTGAGTTTTGAGTATAGCTCCACCTATGGTGTTAATAGAATCACCCATAGCTAATGTGGTACTTATACCAGTTGCACTAGCAATATCTGCAGCTACTGAACTTATTTTACCTTGAACTTTAGCAATATCTTCTTCTTTCATTTGTACGATAAGGTCTCCACCGCCCATTTCACATGCAGCTTCTTTTATCATACCAAGTAAAGAGTCAACATATTGTTTGTCATCAGAGGAAGCTTTTTCAGTTAATTCTTCAGTTGCTTTTTCGAAAGCAAGATCAATAACTTCTTCTTTAGCTTCTAATTCTGCCCTACGAGCATTCATCTTAGCTTCGGAAATAATTTGCTGATATCTCATATCAGATTGTTTTTTACCATTATCTAAAATTTTATTTTTTTCAGATTCTGCATCTTTTGTAGCTTTATCATTAATTTGATTTACTTCTACTTGTGCATCTTGAATGATACTATCAGCTTTCTCCTGGGCTTCAGACATAATGCTTGATATAATTTTATCAGTGCCTGAGCTCATAGAATGCCTCCTAAGCTAATATTCCACCGAATACCATAAGTAAGATAGCAATCAAGAAACCGTAAATAGCCTGAGTCTCTGGTAATGCAGAGAAAATAATACCTCTAGCAAACATATCTTTGTCTTCTACAATTGCACCTACAGATGAAGAAGCTACGATACCTTGTCCCATACCGGAACCTAAACCAGCGAAACCGATGGATGCACCTACACCAATAGCTACAACACCAGCGGTTGTGGAAAGACCTTCGCCTCCACCTAATAAACCAGAGAATACTAATAATAAGATCGCAATCAAGAAACCGTAAATAGCCTGAGTTTCTGTTAATGCGGAGAAAATAATACCTCTAGCAAACATGTCATTATCTTCAGCAACAGCTCCTACTGCACCAGCTGCTGCCATACCTTGACCTAAACCAGAACCTAATCCAGCGAAACCAATTGCTACTCCAGCACCAATAGCTGCTAAAGCAGTACCTAAAGCAATTTCTACCATATTTAATTCACCTTTTTTGAATAAATGTTAATTTTAATTAATTTGATTTAAATATCTGAAAAATTTTTAATGTTTAATTTTTGTGAAAATTCTACTTGCTTTGAAAGCTTCGAATTTTTTAGATCCACCCATAAAGAATTGTCCAAAGAACTCAACATAATGTAAACGTAAAGAGTTAATAAATGAACCTAATACGTTGAACATCATATTTACAATATGACCGAATATGAATACAATTACTGCTAAGACAATACCAATAAATGGAATCATGTCATAACATAATTCTGCTAAGATGTTTACAGTCATAGCAATACCACCAGTAGCTAAACATAATGCTAAAAGACGTGCATATGATAAAATGTTACCTAAGTAACCAAATACGTCCATAACACCATAGAAACCATTAGCATAAATGAGCATTCCGAGACATGCTATAATTAAAACTGCACCAATAACCATTCCGATCATACCAACAGATGGCATTAAGAATCCTAAAGCTAATAAAACAATACCAGCTTCAAGTACAAACCAACAAAGTTGAGATCCAATAGCATCTTTTACATTTCCATATCTGATGTTGTCAATTGCACCAATAAGGAAACCAATGTTTTCGTATATAACACCAATAGCAAGAGCTAATATTAAAATGTTTTCAGGGTGAACGAAGGATTCGATAAGTGGAACAACAGTTGGTAAACGGTAATCTATAAATCTTTCTGTAAAGTCTCCAATGAAACCATTGGTAGCAAGACCCAGAATAATTGTCCATATACCACAGGCTACAAGAATATAACCCATTGAATGCATAGTTTTACTGGTTTTACCTAATCCTCTAATTAAAACAATACCTACAAGTGATACAATAATTCCATAAAATGCATCAGTTAAACAGTAACCGAAGAAGAATGGGAACATTATTGCTACTAAAATAGTAGGGTCAATCTCATGATATCTAACTGGAGCATACATACCTACGAGGAATTCGTATGGTTTTGCATAACCAGGGTTAGTTTGTAAAATAGGTACATCTTCATCGTCGTAATCATCTTCAACATCGATTACTTCAATTACATAATGTCCTTCTGAGGCTTTTTCCATTACTTGTTCTACTTTTTCAACATCTTTTACAGGCACCCAAGCCTCAAGAATATAAGTGTCATCAGTTTGAACAAAAGTGGAGAAAATCTCATTTTTCTCTTTTTCGTTTTCTAATTGCTCTTTGAGAATAAGAATCTCATCATCCCATTGTTCTGCAACTACTCTTAAATCAGATTTAACTGTAGCACGTTCAGATTCAATGGATTGTAATCTAGAATCAGCCTTAGAGATAATTTCATGAGGTTTACCTTCTACATTACCTATTTCAAATTTCTCAAAGTTGAAGTCACGAAGTGTGTTTTGAACATCTTCTGTAAATTCTTTTAATGTAATAACAACGATAATTGCAGTTGCCTTTTCTTCAGGGACCACAAATACGTCTAATTCGTCAGTCAAATTACCTAATTTATTTTTGATTTCTGAAGCAGATTCAGCATCAATCCTTCCTACTGTAACAGAAGTGTATTTTGAATCTTTTAAAAGCGCTAAATCCATGTCAAAATTATTTAAATTATTAGCTAAACTTTTATTAGATTTGAGTTCACTAACTTCTGAGTCCAATGCAGCAAGTTTACCTTCAATAACACTAGTTTTAGCTTCCACTTTATTTAAGGTCTCTTCAGCTTTTTCAAGGAAAGCTTCAGTTTCCAAATCTTCTACTTCTCTTGGAGTTGGAATATCTGGACTTATGAAAGACATTAACTTGTCTTTTAACCCATGGCCTTCTGATAAAGAATTTCCGAATAAATCAGATATTCCATTAGCTTTCATTAAGAGAGAAGAGATTTTACCTGTGAGTGGAGTAGCTTTTGAAGGTGTAACCATTTCTGCTAATTCAGGATCTTGCTGAATGCTTTCAGTCATGTCACTAATTTGTATTAATCCTTGTTCGTGGAAAGCACGGACTGTAGGAGCGACATACTTATCAAGTGTCATGATTTTAATCTTACGCATTCTAGCTGTCTTGAACATATAAACTCACACTATAAAATATTTTTGACAATAATTGAAGCAGCATCATCTACATTTGCCATTGCCTTATTTTTTAATGTAGCAACATTAGTTTCAGCATCAGCAACAATAGATTTTGCATCATTTTTCGCTTTTTCTTCTGCATCAAAAACAGTCTTTTTAGCTTCTTCTGTAGCTGCATCTTTAGCTTCTTTAATAGTTTCTTCAGCTTTTACTTTTGATTCAGAGATCATCTCTTTAGATTGAAGCTCAGAATCAAGAACAAGTTGATCAGCATCAGTTTCAGCTTTTTTTATCATTGCGATAGCTTCTGATATCTCTGCCATAATTAATCACCATGGTAAAGATATTTTTAACTAGCTTAATATATATCTTTTACTATTTAATTTATCTAAGCTTTAAAAATAAGAATATAGTTACAAAAATTTATTAAAAAAATAAAGGGATAAAAAGAATTGTTGAAATTTAAATAAAAGCTATCTGTAAAAGAATTTAAGTAATGATTTAGGCAATTTCATCAAATATGCTAAAATAGCTATTATAAGAATAATAAGACCTACAATACCAAGTCCAATGTTATATGGATAAGATAAAAGCATATATCCAGAAACACCAATAATTATCCCTTCAAAGAACAAAACAGCTTTCGCCCATTGAGGTTTAGCTAAAATTATAAGATAAGCCACAGCTATTAAAACTAAAATTATTAAGGTAGCTATAGTGTCCAATGTTATTGTTTCGCCTTCAATAAATGGTGAAACACCTATATAGATTAATAGAATAGCTAATATTACTCCTAAAACTTGTATATTTCTAACAGTTATCATAAAAAATAACACCTAACTTTAATATTATTTATCATAGTATATAATAATATATATAATAAATTAATTACGTGATTGCAGTGGATAGAGCAGTTTGGACAATACATAATAAAAATTTTCAGATAATCCTTGATGGAGAAATAAAAGAAAGTAAAGTCAACGATAAAAAATTCAGTCCTGGCGGAGATATTTGGACTGGTGAAATTCCAATGCTTAGATTTAAGGAAGAATCTTACCAGGAAGAGTATAATTCATTTAATTCAGATTTGATGATGTTATTCAGTGATCCATTATTTGATAAAATCTTTATTGATGCAAAAATTGGTGAAGAATCAGAATATGGTTCAAATATATTGAAAACACCCTTAATTATAAGAAAAATAGAAGAGTATACAGTAGATGAAATTATAGAACAGCATTAGCTTTTTCTAAAACTTCTTCAATTGTATTGTACTCTAAATTATTTCCTTCAGCATCTTTCTTTTCTGTGGTTATTAAAACATTTGGAGAGTTCCATAATAAGCTATATGTAAAATAAACCACATTAACAAGGATTAGTGGATAAAAAAAGAACAAAGCAAAGAATAAACATCCCAACTGGATTACAGTATTCCCATATCTTTTTTTCCTCATTAAAATAAATTTATTATCACTTTGAAGTACTTTGAACTTATTTTCTTGAAGGTCTGATGCAATTGATTCCATATTTTTAGAATCAACTGCCTTTAAAATAAATAATTTTTTCATTTAAATCGCTTAAATGTAGGTTACAAACTCATCAATAGCTTTTCTTGGAGTATCCCTAGGTTCTGCATTTCCATAACCTAAAGGAGTGAATAATACTGGAACTTCATTTTCGTCTTCAATAGCTAATAATTCTCTAGCTTTATCTTCTTTAAAAGCACCAATATAACAAGTTCCAAGACCAACATCAGTAGCTGCTAAAATAATATGGTCCATAACAATAGTTGCATCAATTTCATAGATATTGTGACCATCCCAAGGTCTTACCCATGCTTCATCTTTTTTAGCGGTTACACATAAAACTAAAGGAGCTTCAACAAACCATTCAGCACCATAAACTTCACTTAATTGATCTTTGTTCTTTTTTGTGTCAATTACATATACATTAAATGGTTGATTATTGACACCTGTTGGAGCTATTGTAGCGGCTTCTAAAACATAATCCAATTTTTCCTTTTCAACTTCTTTATCTAAATATCCTCTAACACTATATCTTTTATTAATAACATCACTAAATTCCATAAATATTACCTTCCAACACCTTCATATATGATATCTTCAATATCACAGAATCTTCTAAATTCATCTTCTTCCATATTTTCTTCATTAATATGAGCAATCAAACCAGGAATTCTACCAATAATAAAAACACCCAAACCTAATGCAGGTGTAAAACCTAAATCAGATAATAAAGCAGCATTAGCACCATCAATATTTAACCTGATATTTTTTCTATCATGCACCAAATCCTCAATAGCTAATGCAAGTTTTGTATGGTTTCCAATCATTCCTTCCTCAATAGCCAGTTCAATAACCTTTTGAGCCCTTGGATCCACAGTATGATACCTATGCCCAAATCCGGGAATTTTTTCACCTTTACTTGTATAATCAGTGAAAATATCAATAGCTAAACTGGCAATCTGAGTATTGTCTAAATCTGCATCTCCAGTTAAGTTAAGAGAATCAATACTTGACTGATATAATTCCATTGTTTTTTCAATAGCTCCTGCATGTTTATGACCAAATGAAAGTAATGCACCTGCAACAGCAGCATTTAAAGGAGATCCAGATGAAGAAATCAGTCTGGCAGTCTGAGTACTTGGCGGAGTTGCCCCATGATCACAAAAAGAAACTAAAATGTGATTAAATAGCTTTCCTTCAGCTAATGTAGGTAATTTGCCTTTAAGAAGTAAATAAACCATATCACTATATCTAATTTTTTCAATTAAATCTCTCTGGTTATATCCTCTTGTTACAATTTTATTAGGTTCAACCTTTGAAATAGCTGTTTTTAAGGAATGTTCATTAACTTTAAAACTATTTTCTTTCATATTACGAATCCTTAATTTATATTATAATATTACTTACTATTGATTATTATATAAAATTAATTATAATGAAACTGTTGCAACTCTTGGCTCAACAAAACATGCTGGCCTAATAGATACAATACGAACACCACTGGCTCTTTGGTTTCCAATATTAATAAAAGAACCTAAAACAGTTGTTTTTCCTCCAAGACCTAAAGGTCCGATGTTTAGCTTATTTAATTCACCAGAAACATAATTTTCAATTTCAGACTGATTATCTAAGTTTCCATATGCAACAGATTTAAGAAGTAAAGATGATGCTTCATAGTGTGTTCTACCTATACCAATTGATGGAATTGAAGGTGTGCATCCCAATTTTTCCAAAGATTCAGAAAGCCATTGAATTGCAGTATCTAAAACATTAATGTAAGATCTTTTATGAAAAACCCTGTAAGTTTTACCACGGATTTCAGGTCCTCCCCCTTCTAAAATGAAATGGAGATTTAAAGTATCTGGATTTATTTCCCTTTGATAAGTGGATAAGTCCTTGCCAGTATCAATAATAAATGGTGCAGGAGCCATTTTTCCAGCATCATCAAAAAGCCCTGCACTTTGAGATACCCTTTCATTGTCACTTCCCTTAACAGCCATAGGCCTTGCAGGAAGATTTCTAAGACCTTCAGCTATTCCCTCATAAATATTGCTTATTAGCTGACCAGATAGCTCTCTTTCAGAGCCCATTTCAACAATTACATGAGGAATTCCAGTATCATCACATAAAGGAAGTTTCTTTTCACTGGCTACTTCATAGTTTTCATAAATCTGTTTTAAAACCCATTTTGAGTTTTTATCTTCTTCATTTCCAATAGCTTTCTTAAGAGCTCTTTTTCTATCCTCTGGAAAAGAAGTGCTGGCTTTTATAATAGAATTAGAAATTTCATTAATAATATCCATAATAATCAGTAATCTGGTATTGCTAAGTCTTTAGATGCTTTTGGTGAAGGTATTGCATCTGGATAATATCTTTCAATCATTTTATTTACTAATGCGACTTGTTTTATACGTGCAATAGCTTCTTTTTCTGTAGTATCCCAATTATGAGTTCCAGCTACTGAACCACCAGTCTTAAGATACACTGGTGCTGCAACCTTTATTATTTCAGGAACTTCATAGTGACGGATAAAACCACCAGTTGATTTTGGATTTTCAGTATGCAGATCAATTGGAATATCAATAGCTTTCCTAATAGCTGCAATCATAGGAATCTGTAAATCTCTTACTGGATTTAAAGAGTCCAAACCATTTTCTTCCAATAATTTGGCAGAAGCCGGATTTCCATGCCCAGTATGTGCAGACATCTTAAAATGAACATCTTTTGGTATTAATGATTTCTCCCTCATCTTATTTAAAGCCCATAAAAGACCCTCATCATAAAGTAAAATTCCACGAACACCAAGGTTAACTGCTCTTTTTACATCCTCTATTGCATAAACAAGGTTGTCAATACCTCTTAACCTATATCCTATTCTGCTTCCTTCTTTGGTATGGACAGTTGCGCTTGTATCATAGGTTGCTCTTGGACCTACAGATAAAAATAGTTCAACTTCATATCTCCTGGCCAACTCCACCATTTCTTTAATATCATTATCCTCTAAAAGCATTATCCCTTTAGTTTGAGTAACTCTATGTAGAGTTATATCTCTTTTTATAGCTTCTAGAAGTAACGCTTTCATTACTTTAGGAGATTGGATTCCTGGAACTTCTAAACGATACTGACCACCATCATTAAATCTTTTATTAGATGCAAATGATTCAGAGGTCTTAGTTATCCCAATTTTTTCTAAAAATTTATAGGTATCCTCCATTATAATCCTCCATTTAGAGTTTCTATAACCTTTATCATAGACTGTTCTTTTTCAAGGTTATCAATTATAACTAAATTATTTACATCAAAATCAGGATTTAATACTCTGAATTTTTCAAGAAGTTCTTTTAGCTCAAAAGGATTTTCATAATCTCCTTTAGGAATAAGAGTTATATTCTGAAATATTCCATTTCTAAAGGATTTATCTAATTTAATAACAATATTAGATGGCCTTTTATCAGGGTATAAATTGTTTAATTTTTCATCTAAAACTAATACAACACGACTAGCTAAACTTTTAATGTGTTTAACAATAGTTACTTCAGAATGTGCATCTAATAAACCATATTTAATTAGCTCATCAATTTTATCAACAGTAACTTCACCACAAACTAAAGAAATAGCTACTGCATAGGGTAAACTTTGTTTTAGCTGTTCTATGTTTTTAGGAGAATAATTGTTATGTTCGGTAGCTGTTTTATAAGTTTTAACAGTTATGCTTTCAATATGTAAATATTCATCCCCAATTGTTGAACGTAGCTTCAAGGTTGTATCAATAGCTGAATGTAAGTGGCGGCAAAATGGATATTTTTTAAAGTAAATATCTCTAAATTTAATCTCTTTAAGCTCTTTTAGGGATTTTTCAAGATTATGATTATTTTTGGTTAATGAATTATTTGTATAAACCATTGTGTTTAAAAATCCTTCATTACCTTCAATAATTGATTCACTTCCAATAAAATCATTTTTAGCTAAGAATGCTGAAAGTATACCATTATATACTGCTTTTCCAGCATGCAAAACTTTACCCATACTTCCACTATGGTCAGATTCTAGAAGTCCTGCAGCTTGAGTTCCGCATAATCCTAAAACATTTATAATCTGGTCAGTATCAAGTTTCAATAATTTAGATGCAACAGCTCCTGCAACAAATGTACCTATAGTTCCAGTTGAATGAAAACCTCTATCCCTATGCTGAGGATTTGCAATTTGACCTAACATGATCCCAATTTCATAACCAATAATCACAGCTTCTAGAAACTCTTCACCAGACAAATCATAAGCTTCTGCAATTGCAATAGCTGTTGGAAAAACAATTGCTCCCAAATGCATTTGAGCAGTTCTATGGCCATCATCTAGCTCCAAACTATGTGCTGAAATACCATTAATAAGACCCGCAGTTAATACATCAGTTTTATTGTCAGATTTTCCAATAATTGATGCTTCTAAATCAAAATTAAGATTTCCCTGAAATATTTCACCCATAGTCATTAAAGCATATTGTGATGGTTTTTCTTTAAATCCTCTAAGAGTAACACCTATAAAATCTAAAAAAGCAGCCTTAGCAACAATTAATGTTTCATCTGATGCCTGACCATACTGATAAGCCGAAATAAACTTAGAAATATTATTTAAAAACATTACATCCCTTCAATTGATAGATTATTAAATAATATATATTTTTTTATATTTAAATAAAAGTTTTAAAGTAAGTAATTTTATTTTTTGACAATTTCTTTTAGTACTTCTATTATTTCTTCATTTTGACGAATCAATAATTCATTTTGCATTAAAAGAAGATTAAACTTAGTCATAATCATGTTGTAGGTAGTATCAACAGACTGAAGCTTATTATACTTATCTAAATCCTCATAAATACTTTCCAATAACTCCTCTTTAGAACAATCCTTATTAAAAGTTACTTCACTTTCATTATTTGAAAAAATACCCATAATATCACCTAACATTATTTAATTAAAAATCCATACGACATAATGGTTTAGCAAGATGTCTTCTTGCAGATACTGGAGTTTCATAGAATTTATTAACTTCAAGAGCACGTGGTATCTCAACAGGAACTTTTTCACTGGATTTTATTTTACGGCCACATTTTTTACATTTAAAACCTTTATTTTTACCTGCCGAAGTCATTCTTTTACCGCATTCACAAATAGGATTTTCATATTTAATATTATTTAAATCAAGAACCTGAAATTTCTCAATGTTAAATGTATTTTGCTCTCCAATACCACCATATAATTTTAATACATCACCTGGCCTTAAATTGGAAACAGTTTTTCTAAAGTTTTTAGTAGGCTCATAAGCACCACATTCAATCTCACCAGATTCATCATAAACATAAAAGAACATATGTCCACCATCAATGATTTTAGGTGTGTTTTTAACTGTTCCAACTACTTCATAGCACCCATACTGTTTCATTGAAGCAATACTCTCTGTTTTTTGAATGTGCATATCAGTATGCTGATTAGTTTTATAAATACAATAGCTATGCATAGGTTCCAGTACTTTGACCATTTCCTTTGCCCTTTTAAGTGAATCTAAGCTATTGGATCTGATTCCATATAAAACAGGACATGGTGTTTTAGGCTCAATGGCAATGTAGCCTTCATTATAATCAATATTTTCAAAAGTGTCTGGAAATGTTTCCTTATCCATTTCATAAACTGAATCATAATCAATATTTCTTGGTGTTCCATAGTTTTCAGCCATTCTATAGGCTAAAAGTTCATAGGTAAAATCTTCAAGTGGAAGAGCAATAGCTGCAAGTGATCCAATAATTCCCCTTCCCTTTTTGAACTTGTGTACTTCAGCCCCAATACTTTCTGCAAAACTTTCTGCTTCATCTATAGTTATAAAAGAGTAAATTGCCCTAAATGAATAATCAACCATTTCATGAGTTATTTCACCATCATAGAAAATAACTCCAGGGTTAGTATTATCACAGTCAAACATAGCTAGTCTTTCCACTTCATCAAGAATAATCTTTTTAGCTAAATCTGTTTTTTCATCCAAGGGGATTTTAAAACTGACAGCACCATTTCCTCTTGTTTTATGTCTTGCAAAGGGATTAAGTCTTATTAAACGAGGAAGATCAATTAATTCAATGCCATTATCTTTTAATTTGCTGATAATTTCACTAGCTAGAAAAGTAGTGCACATACCATCTGGAGAATCAGTATCATCTATACCTACATAAAGAATATTAATTATAATCACCTTTTTATTGATATGAATTTTATAATATTTAATTTAAATTAAAAAAAATTATATAAAATAAGTTGTTCTATTAATATAATAATAAAAGATATTAATATAGAGGTTGGTTCAATGCGCAACAGAAATAATATGATTCAAGAATTAGAGAGTTTTTTAAAATCAGAAGGTTTTGAAACATCTAATATTTATGATCACGGTTCATTTGACATTGTAGCCAGAAAAAAACTTCTAATTCTACTTTTAAAAACATTTAAAAATATTGATAGTGTTAATGAAAAAAATGCGGAAGAAATGAAACAGTTAGCTAATATTTTCTTAGCATCTCCTTTAATAATTGGTGAAAAATCCAGAAATGGAAAATTAGAAGAAGGAGTAATCTATGAGAGATATGATATTCCAACAATTGGAATTGAAACTCTTAAAAACATAATTAGATATAAAGAATTTCCAGAAATTATTGCAGACAGAGGAGGATACTTTGTAAAAATTGATGGAAATGTTTTAAGACAGTACAGAGATGAATATTCACTATCTCTAAAAGATTTAGCTGATTTAGCACATGTATCAAGAGCAACAATGTATAAATATGAAAATGGTATTGTAAAAGCAAATACTGAAACTGCAATGCTTCTTGAAGAGATTTTAAATACAAAAATTACCATTGACATAGATATTTTAAAACCTCCTGAAAATGATGATACAATAAAATACAATAAAAGTGGAGAGGAAACAGACTATCTCTCTAAATTAGGTTACAATGTTGTTCCTACAAATAAAAGTCCTTTTGATGCAGCTGCTAAAATTGAAGAAAGTAAAAAGAATTCTCCATTAATAGCTAACATTGAAAAAAATAGAAATGAAAAACTATTAACAAAGATGGCAGTTCCCCTAAAAGATTTATCATTAATAACATCTTCCGAACCTGTATTTATCATAAACAATGAGAAGATAAGTGAATCTCTTGGAGATATTCCTGTAATTAAATCATGGGAACTTAAAGAATTTGAAAAATCCTCAGAATTATTAAAATTAATCAAAGAAAGAAAAGAAAACTAAGTGATATTATGGTTGAAGATTTAAAAATTGAAGGTTTGAAAGATTATCCTCTTAAATGGATTTGTAACTTTAGAGGTCAAAAAGCTATTGGTGTTTGCGGATACAGCCAAAAAATAGCTATGTTTGCACCAGATGACCGTGTTCCTGAATTTATGACAGAGATTGTGATTGGAACTGATGAAAATGCAGAAGGTTATGGCTGTGAAGAACAGGACAGATGCTGTAACTTTGAATGTGAATACTGTAAAATTACTCCACGCCAATATTTACAGCTTACAGGTAAAAAACCTTCAAATAAAAACATTAAAGATCTTGAAGAAGGACTTGAAAGTTTAAATGCAGAATTTGAACACTTGAACTATGTTCCTTTTGATGAATATGAAGTGATAAAATAAAAACACTTCTTGTTTCTTTTTTTATAATACAAAATACAAACTCCCAATGAAATGTGATTAAATGGGCATCTTTTCATTTAGAAAAAAGAATAAAAGTAAAAAAAGGTTAAAAGAGTTAACTGGCGGATTTACATTATCATTTGAATTTATGGATTATATACAATCAGTTAATCTAACCATTAGTGATGGAGTATCACTAAAAGACCAGTTAAATGAGGAAATTGATGAATACAGACTTTCCCCCGAAGAAGTTGAAACAAGACTACATGAACTAGTATACATTTACATGAAAGATTCCCAGAAAAAGGAGTTATCAAAAAGCGAATTGTTGAAACTGGTAGATGATAAAAGAACATACAACAATCTATACAATATGGCATTTTTATTGGGGATTGAAGAATACTGGCCAGACATTAGGAGAAATTTGGTAAATTCTATTCATAACAATTCAGTAGGTAGCTATTTTACTTTGCTTACAATGTTTGAATCATCAGTACTGTCTCTTTCAGATGAATCAATTGATTTTTCAAAAATATGTCAATCTGGAATAATTGTTTCTATTTTAAAAAGTTATACTGAAGAGCTAAATAAAGATGCTGAATTAGACCCTCAAAAGTGGCGTGATTTATCAGAAAAATTCTTAAAAAAACAAAGAGGAAAAAAATTCTCCCTTAAAGATACTATAAGACTATTAAAAGACATTATAAAATGGGACTTTGTAGAAAAAATTGTATTTTCCCCTTTAGATGACGACTTTGATTTTAGAGACTTTGATAAATCTTTTGTTGTTTTTAAAGATGAAAAATTAGCTAAAAGTTATTCTTATATCAACAAAAAGGAATCTGATGTTCCAAATTCTTTACTGACCTATTCATTTATAACTCATGAACTAGGAATAGGCATCTGTGTCATAGCTACTGCCCGCATAGATGATAGTTTTAAGATTTTTGAGCGGGACAACTTTGATACACATTTAATATCATCAATAAAAGAGTATTTCAAAGTACCTTATGGAGTTTATAGTGGAAGCATAGATATACCTTTTGTTGAGGAATATGTATCTAACATCAAAACAGATGCCCCTCAGGACCTGAAAGAATTCAGATCAATAACTGAAATTGATGATATCCGACTTAACTATTTTCCTGATGACATTCAAGTGTTATTTTTAAATGAAAATGGTACTAATGAAGTTATGTGGGTTCGTGCTGAATATCTGAAAGACAATAATTTTTATGGAACCCTATTAAACACCCCTTATGCAGACTTTGGTGTTGAATCTGGAGACATTGTTAAAATTGAATTATTTGAACTCGAAAAGGGAAAAGTTAGAGCCATAGCAGATTTATCTGATGAAACCCCAAAAGATTCAACCAATTATTCAATTGACGACTTTAATAAGATAATGACAGAAATTGTTGATAGTTTAACTGGAAATCCATTAGTGGATAAAAAATTATTAGTTAAATACATTCACACCTATAAAAAACATCCATTATCCACAGAACTTATAAGAGAAATAGCTAAATTACTTTATGCTACATTAAGCGAAATAGAACAAAAGAGCTATGAAAAAGCATGTGATGAAGAAAACCCCCTAAAAGATGGTTTAGATGAAATTAAAAAGATTTTAGATAAAAAAGATTATAAAACCGCCATGAATAAAGCAGAACAACTACACCAAAGTACATACCTGGAGTTTAAAGACGACCAAATTCATGAATACCATTACTTTGGAAATGTCATTGAAGAAACAATTTTTAAAAAAAAATTCACTCATGAAAAGCAATTAGTAATGATTCCAGACTACACTGACTTATTATCATTTTATTACATCTATGGATTCCTTTTAAACCATGTTGGAAGACACAGTGATGCAAAAAGGATTTTAGAAATAGCTTTAGACTACAATCCTGTTTCATTACCTGTCCTATTAGAATTATGTGAAGTTTATAAATTAAGAGAGGATTTTGGCTATTTAAAACGGACCATCACAGAGGCTTTCAAATATGTTTATCTAAAAAAGGACATTGCTAAATTATATAGGGATTTAGGTTATTACTATGGAAAAACCAACAGATATGAATTATCATTCGCAGCTTATACACTTTCTTTAGAATTTGAATGGAATACCTCTACAAATGCAGAATTAACAGCATTATCTAGAAAAACAAATAAGATTGACTTAATTAAATCTATAAATCTACTTAGACAGGAAAATATTCCAATAAGTTTCAATAGCGAAGTTATTTCCATTGTTAAAAATTTAGCTGAAGAAGCGAAAAACAATAATCTTCCAGAGATAAGCAGTTATCTATTTAATATTTATAATGAGATGACATTAAACAATAAAGAAAAAAAGAGTTCTAATGATTCAACCAAAAATAACCTCTTTGATAAAGAATTGCTAAGTTTTGCACATGAAAATACATTAGATTTACCTATTGAAAGAAAAAAAGTTTCAAAATCTAAAAAAACTCAAAATAACATAATTGATGATTATCTTGGAGGAAATGTTCTTAATGATAATTTTATAAATTTATTAGATTCAGTTGAATTAAGTGTAGATGCAGGATTGGAAATTAAGAAAGATCTTAAAAGCATCTTTGGCAATTACAAATCAGATATGAAAGAATTTGAAAAGGAATTTATTTTTTTAATAAACAGATATATTTTAATAAATAACTCTGAAAAGGACAGTAAACAATTAACCAAAGAAGAACTAAAAGAAAAATTAAATGAATGCTATTATAAATTATTATACTTCTCTAAAGAAGATGAATGGAAAACTATTGAATCTAATTTAAGTAAAAAAATAGAAAATGACGAAATCAAAAGTTTTAACATCTTAACAAGAGAATTCCACAATTTAAAACATTTAAATCCAAATAAAACAATGAAATTCAATGTAATTTACAAACAGATTTTAATTATAATGAACAAATATCCACCCGTTGATAATGAGGATAAAATTATTAAAGACTTAATAATATTCTCTAGAGATAAAACAATATTCGATTTTAAACTATTGGAAATCCAATTTAACAGTTTAATTTACATTTGAATTAACTTTCAACTAATTAACATTATAATACTTTTTTTACTGAGAGATGCCTTTTTTAAATTAAAAAAAAAGAAGGAATTTATTCCAAAACACAAACTTCTGCCTTGCAGTCAAATGGATTAGTACGTATAGCTAATGAAATCATATACGGATAGAATTTATTTAAATATCTTAAGTAATAAACCCATTCATAAACTAAATGACCATATACTCTTCCAATATCTCCCATTAAATGGTTAAAGTCAGTATCGCAGATATTTGATAAATCTTTCCTTCTTGAAAGTTCTTCATCTAAATGAAGTAAAGCCAAGAGCAAACCTGAAAACTCATCTTTTTCAAGTAAATTAGGATTATCAATTAAATTAATGAGAAAATCCTGATTTTTATGGACAATATCATAGACCTCATTTAAAAATTCAGCTCTTTCCTCACCTTTAAGACTTATTTTAAACTCAGCAGAGTGTTTTTTCAATTCTTTTAATTTATGTTTATAGTCCTTATCATCCCAATCCCTAAGAGATTCAAAATCTTTAGTATCATGTTTATACTCATTTTTTTGACTGATAATATAAATTAAATCATTTCCCATTTTAGTGAAAAAAGTACCCATAATCATATCAATTTTTTCTAAAATAGCTTCATGTTCCTTTTTGCTCATAATACTGTCAATTAAAAATGCTACAATAATTATATTAATAGGAATAAAACCAATTTGCTTCCAAAGATAAGAAATAACTTCTTCAGGATCTCCAGACACTACAATTCTTGAAGCAAAAAATAGGACAGCTATAATTAACATGACAACTGCAAATTTAACTTTCCAACTCCAACCATTATCTGAAATCATTAATCTCACTAGAAAAAATATTTTATAACTAGTTAAAATTTGTTTTATTAAATTAATATACTTTATCTGTTAAATTAAAAAGATTATTAAAACGTATTTGAAAAACTACAAATAGAAAGTTATCCCTAAGAACTATCACTCTTTCATTTATTAGTTGATTCAATGTACAATTTTTACAGAGTTTAATAACCGTAAGTTATAACATACCCATTTTCATCACATATTCTAAAGTATCCATCATCATAATCAATCCTATAGGTCCCATCTTCATATTGAGTTCTTGAAACCTCATGTTCTCTTGGATTCCACCCATCAGGAGTTATTTCACTTTCATGAAGTGGATTATAACCTTTATAATTAGGATCATTTACAGGTCTGTTTTCATCAATAGGATTTTCACTAGATTGCTGAGTTTGATTGTTAATTTCTTGGGCTACTGCAGTTGTATTATTCTCTAAAGAGTCTTCTTGAGGATTATTAAAATTAAATGCAACATAAATCCCCACAATTGCAATAATAACTATTAAAATTATTAAAACACTAAACAGTAATTTGTTTTTCTCCATTATACCACATTACCTTTAAATCATGAAAAAATCGAAAAAAAATACAATTATTAAACAACAATATTATTTATAATAAATCACTATATTTAAATCTGTGTATAAAATGTATTTATAGTGGATATTACAATTAAAAAAAAAAACATGAAAAATAGTTATATAATGCATTATTATCTTTTAAATAAAGAAAAATAGAAGTTAAAACAGGATAACACTTAAATTGAAAGTAATTTTTTTATTTTTATAAAATAAAAAAGTGAAATAGCATGATAGCTATCTCATAATCTATTTTTTAAATCTTCTAACAAATGGCAAAGCCAATAAAACCAATAATAACAATAAAATTGGATTACCAGTTTTTTCAAGAGATGAATAGTTCTTATTTAAATTCAAACTGTAATCATTATAAAATCCATTGTTATCATTAATTTCATCAAATTGAATATTATCATCAGATTGATTACTATCATCTGTATCTACATCAGTACTGTTAGAATCTGTTTTGTTATCCTGAACCTCAATAGACACTGAAGAAGACTTGTTAAAATCAGTGCCATTTACAAAAATAACAAATTCCTCATTATTAATTCCAACGTTAATAGCTTCCAAAGTTAAAATCAAATAAACAGACTCACCACTGTTTAACGGTCCAATATACCAAAGACCAGAATCTGAATCAAATGAACCTTTAGAAGCATCAACAGAAATTACTCTAAAAGAATCACCAAGCTTGCCATTTAAATATGCAATAACCTTATCACCATTATTCTTAACAACAACAGTGACTGTGACACTATCCCCTTTAGTAACAGTCTCTTTATCAACAGAAACAGAAATATCCAAATCAATATCACCATAAGAAACAGTTAAACTAGAATTAACAACCACAGGAGCATACACATCATTTCCAGCAAATTCAACAGATACAGGATACTCACCAGGAGTTATATCAGCATCAACAGTAAAAGAACCTTTACCATCAACAAGTTCAACTTCAAAAGTTTTACCATTAAACTCAACAGACACAGTACCATTAATAGGCACATCAGTTACAATATCAACTTCTCCACCAACACCATAAATAAAATCAGTATCATTTACAGTAATAGTTAAATTCTTCTTGTTTACAGTTAATACACCATTGTTAACAGTTACATTGCTTCCTTTTGAATAGTTACCAGATAAAACAAATGATCCAGTAGCTTTAGGAATGTATGTTACTTCATAAAATCCATCTGCAAAAGTGGTATTAACCAACATATTATCAACATTAAAGTCCAAACCACTACCAGAATATATAACATTACCAGCATCGTCAGTTAAACTAGCTTTAAGAGTGACTTCTTCATTTATACTAGTACTGGAATTATGATAAGTTAAAATGACTTCAGAATTAATGACACCATTGTTAAGAATATCATAGGATTCTTTAGAATCCATTGAATTGTTAAATAGGCTAACAGCACCATCATTTTCTAAAGAAATGTCATTTGATATAATCTTATTATTTTTCATTATAAGATTAGCTGCATTTGCATTATAAATAATATTACCAGTTCCAATAGTATTTTCAAATGTAGAATCAATAATTGTCATTGTTCCTTTCTTATTTCCATTATCATTCATAATAACATTATTGCCATCAGAAGCAACATTGTTTTTAAAAATGGAATTACTGATTAATACATCCCCTATGTTATATATTGCACCATTGGTATCAGCAGTATTATTTTCAAAAATAGAATCTTTGATTGTTAAATTACCAGTGTTAACTATTACAGAAGCCATATTTCCGCCCCACATTGCTTTATTATTATAAAAGCTTGAGTTAGAAATAGTCATTTTAGTAACTGTATTATAAATCACTCCACCCCAAAATCCAATATTATCTGAGAATGTGGAATCTGTGATATTTATTACACCATTATAAGTATAAATTACTCCACCGTAGTAATATCCAGTGTTGTGGGAAAATACAGAATTTATAATGTCAATATTTCCATAATAGTTGTAAACAGCTCCACCGTCTTGGGCCGCATAGTTTCCATCAAATATACAGTTTTTAATAATGGAATTTGCTCTACTGTTGTAAATAGCACCACCATAAGATAATGCAGTGTTATTTAAGAATTTTGTTGCTTCAACAAATAGATTCCCATAAGTTACATAAATTCCAGCACCATCACTCATTCCAGTTTTTCCAAAGGAAAAAGTAGAATTTAAAACAGTCAAATCAGAATGATCACTGTTAATGGCAGCGGCATGGTAATTTCCCATGTTTTCAGAAAAAATAGTATTGCTAATCCATGCAGTAGAATCATCTAATGAAATAGCACCACCTTGTCTTCCCTTATTATTGTCAAATTGAGAATCTGTAATGTTTAAATTACCATTACTAACATAAATAGCACCACCATACCCTTTTCCATCTAAATCAACAGAATTATTAGAAAAACGAGAATCAGATATGATTATATTTCCGCCATCAGTATAGATAGCTCCGCCTTGCCTTACATCATTGCCCCCATCTAAAGAAACATGAGCATTGGCCAAGGTAATATTAATCAAGGTTAAGGTAAAACTAGAATTTAAAAAGAATATACGTCCATCATTATTTGCATTTATTGTAAAACCATTACCAATAATTGTAATATCCTTATTGATAACAATTCCATCTTTATATTTATCAAATTCAGAGGAATCTTTAGTAACATCCGAATTTAGAATCAAAGTTCCATTACTTTGAGAAATTGCTGTTTCCAATTCTTCAAAATTTGTAATTGGATTATTACTTTTACTTTCCCCTGCATTATCATTAGTTAAGCTATTATCTTCTAATCCATTAGATGTGATTATATCACTATCAGAAGAAGAATAACCATAGTTTTCAATAGTTAATGCATCAGTTTGCAATTCTTCTGCTGAAACACATCCAACACAAATAAAAATAGAAAATAATGCACTAAGTATCACTATTTTATTCATATCTTAACTCCTTTTAAATATAATTTAAAAATAACAAAGACACAAAAAGAATTTCTTTGTTAAAGACTAAATTTGGCTTTAATATAATATAAACATTGCTAAAAATACCCTATTTTTTATAAAAGAAAGTTAAAAAATACATTAAATTGAAAATAATCAATATATAAATAATCATAGTGAAAAATATCAAGACAAAACCACAATTCCTGAAAAAAAATTATGATTTTAAATTAAATACTAAAAAATTTTTAGTTAAAAGAATAAAAGATAATGAATCATATGACCAATAGAGATACAATACTCTAAACAAGCAAGTGTTTTACAATAAATGACATAATCACATATTCAGAAAATTTTGAAAAAAGTTATATATTACATACTATAAAATTAGTTTACAAGTATACCATATAGTTTAAAAGTATACTATTTTTATAGAAGGTGAATAAAAATGAGTATAAAAAAAGTCGTTGTAGCAGGAGGAGGAGTACTTGGAAGTCAAATTGCACTACAATCTGCATACTGTGGATTTGACACTACTATTTGGCTTAGAAGTGAAGGATCAATAGAAAGAACAGAAGCAAAACTTGAAAAATTCAAAAATGCATATCTTGAAGATCTTGAAGCAATGAAAACTGATGAAAGTGCATATTGCAGAGGACTGATTAAAAAAGAAGACATTTCTGATGAAAAAATTGAAGAACTAAAAGAACAAGTAATAAATGCATATGAGAGCATAACTTTAACAACAAGTTATGAAGAAGCAGCAAAAGATGCTGATTTAATAATTGAAGCAATAGCTGAAATTCCTGAAGAAAAAATAGCATTTTACCAGGAATTAGCTAAATATATGCCTGAAAAAACAATACTTGTTACAAATTCATCAACCTTGCTTCCATCAACATTTGCAGAATATACAGGAAGGCCTGAAAAATACCTCTGTTTACATTTTGCAAATTCCATTTGGAAAAACAATACTGCAGAAGTTATGGGGCATGCTGGAACTGAACAGAAATACTTTGATGAAGTAGTTAAATTTGCTGAAGATATTAACATGATCCCGCTAGAAGTTAAAAAAGAACAACCAGGTTATATCTTAAATTCACTTTTAGTTCCATTTTTAGAAGCAGCAACTCATCTATGGGCAAATGAAGTAGCTGATCCTGAAACAATTGATAAAACATGGATGTTAGCAACTGGTGCTCCAGCAGGACCATTCCACATAATTGATATTGTTGGCCTTACAACATTATACAATATTGCTTCAATGGCGCCAGAAGCAAAAGACCCTGATTCAATACAGGCTAAAAAACTTAAATTAATTAAAGAAAAAATTGACAAAGGCGAACTTGGAATTAGTGCAGGAAAAGGATTTTACGAATATTAAATCCTTTCCTTAACTTTTTTTGATAAAAAATGATTCATGACAGCTGAAGTGACCTTTGGATTATGTATTACAAGGAAAATATGAAAGTTAAGTATTAACTTTTGATAATACATCAATTTTTTAAAATAATAAGTACAAAGTTAACACTGGTGTTTAAATGAGTTCTGAGGATATTAATTTATATAACCCTAACAGATTAGGTGATTTATTATTTATTTTCCATACAAATCATAAAAAATATCTAAATAATCTATTATCAGAATATGATTTGAATTTAGTTCATGTTTTATGTTTATCAAGATTATATGAAGAGGACAAATTATCTCAAAAAGATTTATCTGATGGATTCTATTTAACCAAAGGCGCAATAACAAAAGCAGTTAAAAAACTAGAAAAAAATGGATTAATTAAACGTGAAAAATCAGATAATGATAAAAGACAGTATGAATTAACATTAACATCCAAAGGAAAGGAAATAATCCCTGTAATTGAAAAAATAAATTCAAAATGGGAAGAAATAATGGGATTAGATAATGTATCTGATGAATTTTATGAGGAATTTACTAAATTAACCTTTAAATCTGTGGAATTAAATAAAAAATTAAAGTAACTACTATTCTAAAAAACTATTTTAAAATCTATAAAAAAAAACAAAATTATATTATCTAAACTCAGATACATACTCAAATTAATTTGTAGTGATTTCATAATATTAATTGAATTTCCTATCTAATGAAGTTACTCTGCTTATGGATTAGCACACAAGTTAATTACTTTTACTTTTTTTAATTTAAAAAGAAATAATGTCTTTATAGGTTATAAAGGCTATTTTTAATTACATTTTCACGAAATATTCACTGGAAGGGGGGAATTTAAATATTATAAAATAGGATATATATATAACTACATTTTTAATGGTGATAATATGGCCAGAAAATCTTTCAATGAAAAATTACAAGACTCTAAAGATATGCCTAAAATTGTTGAAGTAACTGATGAAAAATCAGTTAAAAGATATGGTGGAACTCAAATGCTAATAGCTCCACCATTAGAATATAATGAACTTATGTCTAAAGTCCCTAAAGGAAAAATAATCACTATTAAAGAAATTAGGGAATTTTTAGCTAAAAAACATGGGGCTGAATTTACATGTCCAATGACTGCAGGAATATTTATTAGTTTGTCAGCCAGGGCTAGCTGTGAAAGACTTGATGATAGGATACCCTTTTGGAGAACTCTTAAAGCGGATGGTGAATTAAATCCAAAATATCCTGGAGGAATTGAATATCAAAAAGAGAAACTATCCTCTGAAGGCCATACTTTTAAAACAAAAGGTCGTAAGAACATCAGATATTTTGTTGAAGACTATGAAGATAAATTATATGATTTAACAATTTAATAAAACTAAAATTTATCAATATCACGGTTGTGAATCCATTCACGATGTTTGCCAATAGCTACTCTAGTTTTTTATAGGTTATAAAAGGCTATTTTTATTACACATAAGTTCAGCTATTTTTTTTCTGAACTTTACTTTTTTTTTATTTTTTATTTAGTTATTGATGTTTTTTTTGAAAAGACATTATAAATTTCTTCCCATTTTTCAACATAATCTGTATACTTATAATATTTTATCCTATCAACACTTGCATTTTGTTTTTTATGAGGTTTGCTATTCGTTTCATAAACAGCAAACTCTTCAAAATCAGTTAAGATAGATAAAGGTAACTTTGCATTCCATGCATATCTTCGTGCTTGGAATGCAGGATGTTTATCCTTATCTAATTTAACACTTGGTTTTTTAGCTTCAACAAAGAATATTTTTTGACCGCCAAGTCTAAATGAATAATCAGGAGCTTTAACTTTACCATTAATTTTAACAGTATCTTCAAAAACAACTTCTTTATATTGGGGAGCTTTTTCTTTTTTGTTATGAACATCCCATCCTAGAGCTTCAAAAAAAGGATTTATAAATTCAATTTTTGTATTTTCTTCATCAAAATCAGAACTTGTATAAATATGTTCATTATCCTTAAATTTTTTAACTAATTTTACAATACTTTCTGGAGCAGAAATAGCCATATCAACCACCATTCATAAATATTTTTCTAGTTATTTGTTATAAAATATGTTGTTATTAGGGGTTTCTTTTCAAAAAAAAACATCAATAACTAAATAAAAAATAAAAAAAAAGTAAAGTTCAGAAAAAAAATAGCTGAACTTATGTGTAATAAAAATAGCCTTTTATAACCTATAAAAAACAGACATTATCATACAAGTGCTAATTTAGTTCGTGATGTTGCATTAGGCGCTTTAATTGTAAAAGAAATTATCAAAAAATAATTATTTATTATTTTTTTGAGTTTTATTTATTTTTAATCATTTTTTTATTTTTTAACAAATTTTAGGTTATTTTGAAATGTTGAATATTATCCCCATTTAGATAATTATGGGCAGCATTTAGTTTTAGGCGATGATTTTTTTCAAAAATTAAATTTGAATATTAAAATCAAATTTAGGCGTACCTAAAAATATTTATATTATTTTAATGTAATATAAAATCATGACTGAAAAACATTTGCCAATATTTGGTGTGGGTCCATATTTAATTTCCTCCATAGCATTTATAACATTATTCGCACTGGCATTAGATTATTTGAAAATAATACCGCCATATAGTATAAATCCAATAAAACCTATTTTTGTTATTCTTGGCACCATATTAATTATTATTGGTATTGTTTTTTGGTTATTGGCAGTGATTAAATCAAGAATAGACAAATCAATTAGAAATAATGATTTAATTACAACTGGAATTTATGGATGTGTAAGACATCCGATATATGCAGCCTTTTTGTATATATTAACCGGGATGATAGTAATATATAGGAATATATTATTATTTATCCTCCCTCTTATCTTTTGGGCATTTTTAACAATTACAATGAAAAAAACGGAAGAGGCCTGGCTAATAAATTTATATGGTGATGATTATATCAACTACTCAAAAAAAGTCAATGGATTTATTCCGAAGGTGATATGAATGGGATTTTTTGACAATATGCGCAAGCCACAGGGAAAACTAGGAAACATACAACTGAAATCAATGAACAAGGAACACACCCCAGTCTCGTTATGGGGATTGAAACATCTAAACATCAACCCCGATGATGTCATATTGGATGTTGGCTGTGGTGGCGGAATAAACATTAACCGAATGGCTAAAGATGCCAAAAAGGTCTATGGTATCGATTATAGTATAGAAAGTGTGAAACTATCCAGAGAAGTCAATGAAAAATTAATTGATAATGGACAAGTTGAAATTCATGAAGGCAACGTTAAAGACCTGCCATTTGAGGATAATACATTTGACATTGTAACTGCTTTTGAAACCGTTTATTTCTGGCCGGATATTGAAAAATGCTTTGGTGAAGTCAAAAGGGTCCTAAAACCAGGAGGAACATTTCTGATTGGAATGGAATCAAACGGATCAGATAATTTCATCATGAAATTCTGGAAGCATTTCATAGACATGGAATTATACACAGACAAAGAAATTACCTCGTTTTTACAAAATAATGATTTTAGTGAAATCACCTCTTATATACGGGACGGGAGAAAAAAACAGGAAATTATTAAAATCAACGGGAAAGAAACTAGAGTAAATGATGATTATAGTAAAGTATCCTTTTCAGACAAGTTTGTCGACTGGGTAACCGTTGTTGCAAAAAAGTGATAATATAAGCGATTATGAAGGCGTTGAAGACACATTGTTCATTCCTCTAACAGCAAGGGTTAACATTTCCAAAATGTTTCCGGAGTATTTCCATGACAAGAAAGCTTTGGAATTGGAAAATCTGGTTAAATATAACCGGATTGGGAAAAAATCCTCCCAATATACAATGATGGCCTCAGTTGCCAGATCTTACAATCTAGATCAAATGGCTCAGGAATACATTGACAAACACGATAAATGCAATATTGTTAATTTGGGTGTCGGGCTTGAAACCTCCTATTTTAGAATAAATAGAAAAAATTCACATTATTTCGAAGTTGACTACCTGAAGTGATTGAACTTAGGAAAGATTGCATTGGCATTGGAGAAAATGAAAAGCTCATCAAAGGAGATTTATTCAAACTTGATTGGTGCAGTGAATTAGACACCACTCTTCCAACATTAATGATAGTTTCTGGAGTGTTCCAATACTTCCATGAAAAAGAGATTCTTGAATTTATAAAGAATGCCAAAGACATCTTTGAAAATGCAGAACTTATATTTGATGCAACCAACAAATTTGGAATCCGATATTCAAATATCTATGTTAAACGGACAGGAAATAAGTCAGCACTGATACATTTCTATATTGAAAACCCAAAAGAATTTGCAAAAAAAGCAGAATGTCAATTAATCGAATGCAGGGGATTTTATAAAGATGCTCTTGAAATGTTGTCTAAAAAATTAAGTTTATATACAAAGATTTCAATGAAAATCGCCGATAAGAGAAATAATGCAATGATTCTGCATTTGAAATTATAAAAAATTTTTCTTTTTTTTACAATGCCTTAACTATAGTTAGCGTATTCGGCTGAAAGTCAATGCAATTTTTTAATTTCCCTCAATAGTTTTTTACGGGTAGTCAGCAAATGCAGGCCTAAAAATATTAGGCTGAGATCGAAGAGGATTTATGAATATGTGAAATTTTATGCCTGCCCATTGTCATGCTTTTCAATGACTTTCGGCTAGAACAGATGCAGGAAATGATTGTTATTATCAAAACACTCCCATATTTATATTCCTTTTTTCCATTATTTATATTTTTAGGCATACCTAAATATTATGATAATTTAAATATTAGATTACCCTACAAAATAGTTAATGAATTTTCCAAATAGTTTTTCAAAGAGTATACACAAGATGTAAAGTCAATATAGTAAAAAAAAAAATATTAATATAAAATCAAGATTTATGAAACATAAATTAAATTTTTAAATTAAAAACTAAAAAATTTTTAATTAATATTGTGTAATTTAAAGTGCATTTTATTACCTATAAAAAACATATAGAAAAAAAACTTTTAGAGGATTTGTTCGCTTTATGATATTAATTCTACTATGAAGTTTAATATTACAACTATTAATAATACCCACCATAGTTTTTTAGTGTCTTTATTTTTGTTTTGTGCATATATTATACCCAATAGAATAATTAATTCTATTATTACTATAAGTAACATCCATTGTTCCTCCTATTCTTTTTTTAGGAAATATTTTTATATAGTATTAGAAATAATAAATATGATATGGTGGAGGGATTTTTTCAATCCCTCTTTGCGACCCATATCATTATTATCCAAGTTATTACTTGGAGTATTATTTCTATTATTTCAATTTTTTTCACCTGTGTAATTAAAAATAGCCTTTATAACCTATAAAAAACTCTATGCAGATATGAAAGAACTTAAAAAAGTAGGACTCTCTGAGAGGAACTGTTTTGTTACAGGATACGCATGGAGATTTTACACTGATTTATATAAGAAGTATCCTTTGATTCAAAGATATTCTGAAGATTTTGCAGAGTCCGTTACTGCATTTTTTATGAATTCAAAAGAATTTAAAAAAGCTTTTCCTAAGAAATATAAATTCATTAAACAGTTATTTAGTAATTCTTCTGATATGATGGGGCTTAAAAAGAGGATTAATAGTTTATTTAAGGATAAATATGCTTTATCTTCTGCACAATCTAATCGTAGAACTTTTTTAAAAACTAAACAATTATTTGGGCCATTATCATATAGTGAGCGTAAGGAATTGTCTTTATTAGAAGCTCAACATGAATTTAATATATTGCATAATAAAAGATTATCAGAATTAAGTTTAAATCGTGAAGATAGGCAGAGATATATTCGTTTATTAAAATGGTTAAATAAAGAATCGGATTTAAATTTAAATATTGGATGGGACAGTACTTTATTTTTAAAAGGATAAATTTATTCTATTAATCTTTTTAAATAGTATTATATGCAATGAGGAACAAATATAATATTAGAGGAGGTTATTTTTTTATGCGATTTAGAGAACCTAAAGGGTCTAAGTACCAGATTATTAATTTTCCTAATGGAATGAGAATTATAATAGATTATGATCGTGCACCCATAGAAGAAGTGAAAAACAGTCCTGCAAATAAAGATCCTAATATGATTTGGAAAAATGGTTGTAGATGTGATGATAATATTCAAAGAGTTAGGTTATATGATAAAAAAGGAAAACTTTTAACTACATCTATTGAAGAAATTACATGGGACCGTGGAGGATATCCAGACGCTGTAGCACTTGACAGAGAAATTCTTTATCTGAAAAAAGAAATCCTCAAGTTAAAAAACCAGTTAAATGAAAATGGTATTCATTGCGATTACTAAAAAAATAAGGTGGTGCAATGAAAAAGATGAAACTACCATCTAAAGACTGTATTGATGATATAATTGAGAAACAAGTCGCAGGAAAAGGATATCCTTACTATTTTAGCAGCATACTCAAAAGGGAAATGAGTCCTTCAAAGATAGAAGAAATTAGAAGAGAAGTAGATAGACTTCACAACATAAAATCAGTTATTACAGATTTATATCTTCAGGCAAATCGTACAGAAGAAGAAGCAGAATTAGCATTTTCTGATTGTCTTGAAGGAGATTTTAGAAGAATTCAAGAGTTAGGAGTTTCTCCAAGAACACTTGTTGCTAATGGATGGGATGGAAATATCTATAATTTGCCACTTCTTTGTTCAGCATTAGAAAAGCAGTTAAAAGAAATTTCAGACAAAGTATTTTTTCATTAGCTCTATCTACTGTCTTTGATTGGTTCAATTACTAATTTTCTATTTTCCCACAACACACTCTTTGCTTGCTGCTGCTTCAACAAAGGATTTTCCATGCAGCCACAACACCATTTTCCAATATAACTCCCAGTAGAGAAGATATTTTCTTTATTTCTCTCCTGTTTTGTCTTGTTTTTTCCATAAAAAGTATTACTCAGTAATACGTGTAATTAAAAATAGCCTTTATAACCTATAAAAAACCCTTAATAATTTTTCTTATTTTGTTAATTTGAATAGCTAATCTAACTCCTATAAAAAGTATTATTAGGAAACATGTTTTTTATTACTTTTTCCCAGAGGGTTTCCTAATTTCAAAAAAAGATTTAAAGTTCATTTAAGATAGAAAAATCATCACTAGCTTCTTTTTCACTAGCTACTCCAAATGTGATTCCACTAACATAGTTTAAACTATTAATAAATTCAAAAGCTTCTTTAGGCTGTAGGATACCAGTTGCAAATATTCTTGAAGCTATTATTATTTTATCCAAACTTTCTAATGTTTCTTTAAGTTTTATTCTATGTTCCTCTAATAAATCTGGACAATCCATCATATAAGCCACTTTATTAATTGGAACCATATATAAATCAAATAGAGAAGTATCTAAATTATCTTTAAGTTCTTTTGTTGTTCTAAATGGAAATGCTGTGATTATACCCGATACTGCTCCTGTTTCATTTATTTTTGAAAGGATTTCACTTGTCAAATCCCAGTCATAGCCATCCACTATAAATTCATCAACTAACATAGCTGAAGTGTCATATTTTTGGAATAATTCAATATCTTCTTCCCAGTCTACTTCTTTTGCTACTTCATAGTTAGGCATTCTATAGTCAACATCAGATTTACCAATAGTAGCTATTACTTTCATATCACAGCCCTTTTCAATAGCTATATCAAACCCTTTAAGAAGATTTTCATCATTTACCAAATTTATGGCACGGGCTCCATTATTATAGGCTTCAATAATAACTTTAGATATATTTTCAGGATTTCTAGATAAATCAAGTTCATATAATCTTGATCTATGACCAAAATGAGCTTCAGCTATTAATGGTGCATAACCCAAAATAGTTTGAGGAATTATTTTATCTTTAATAGTTATATTTTCATTGAAAATTGAAAACACCTTAATTCATTCTATTTTTTCAGCTACAACTGCAGTTCCATAAACTAAAATTTCCTGCATTTCACCAGAAATCTCATTAGAATCATAACGGGCAGCAATTACTGCATTTGCACCTAATTCACGTGCATGCTGCATCATGTTATCTAATGCATCGCTTCTGGTTTTTTCCATCATAGAGACATATTCTTTGATTTCACCGCCAACAAGAGAACGTAAACCAGCAGCCACTTGTCCACCAAATCCTCTACTTCTAACAGTTAATCCATATACAAATCCTTTTGTTTCAATTATTCTGAAACCTGGAATATCATTTGCAGTTGAAATTGGAAATTCATCAACAGAAACCATAGAAATTACTCCTATAAATTTTCATATATTTTAAATATAAAGAAATATATATCTTTAACTAATATCTCTTTATTAATTTTTAATATTAGTGTAGTTAATTAAATAGTTTTCTACACTTGGAAAAAAGGATTATAAAGAGAAATTATCGTAAAATGGTGAAATAATGAAAGTACTTATTGCAGATGCAATCAATGAAAAAGGTATTGAAAATTTAAAGGAATATGCAGATGTTGTAGTTAATACTGACATCAGTCCTGAAGAATTATTAGAAACAATACATGAATACGAAGGAATTATTGTAAGAAGTAGAACAAAAGTCACAAGAGAAGTAATTGAAAAAGCTGACAACTTAAAAATAATTGCAAGAGCAGGTGTAGGTGTAGATAACATTGATTTAGATGCAGCTACTGAAAAAGGAATTATGGTTGTTAACTCACCAGAATCCACTTCAATTACTGTAGCAGAACATACCATGGGGCTTTTATTAACTTTAGCTCGTAAATTATCAATAGCTGATAAATCTGTTAAAGAAGGTAAATGGGAAAAGAAAAAATTCATGGGTGTTGAATTAAGGAAAAAAACTCTTGGTGTAATTGGAATGGGAAGAATTGGATCCCAAGTAATTAACAGATGTAAAGCATTTGAAATGGATACAATAGCTTACGACCCATACCTTCCAGAAGGAGTAGCCGCACAAATGGGTGTTGAATTAACTGATTTAGAAAGTGTATTAAAAAGATCTGACTTTATTACAATACATGTACCTCTCACTCCAGAAACTAAACATTTAATTTCTACTGATGAGTTTGAAATGATGAAAGATACTGCATTTATTGCAAACTGTGCTCGTGGAGGAATTATTGACGAAGAAGCATTATACAATGCATTAGTTAATAATAAAATTGGTGGAGCCGCTTTAGATGTATATGAAGAAGAACCACCAGCAGAAAACAGTAAATTATTCGAATTAGATAATATTGTTTTAACTCCACATATTGCAGCATCTACCAAAGAAGCACAAAGAGATGCAGCTATCATAGTAGCAGATGAAATTATTGAATTAATTAACGGTTCAACTCCACAAAATGTTTTAAACATGCCTCGTATGGACTCAAACACCTATGCAGAATTAGCTCCATATGTTGATTTATGTGAAAAATTAGGTAGTTTTATTTCTCAAGCTGTAAACGGTAAAATCAAAGAAATTGAAATCATCTACGGTGGAAACTTATCTGAAATTGAAAATGTTGAAATGTTAACCAGAACTGTTTTAAAAGGAGTATTAAACCCAATCTTAGGAAGTCCAGTTAATGCAGTTAACGCACAATTAGTGGCTAAAAGCAGAGGCATTGTTGTAACTGAAGGCAGAAGAGATGATGGTAAAGGATATGACTCCTTAATTAAAGTAACTGGAAAAACTGAAAACGATAAATTCTCTGCTGAAGGAACCAAATTACATGACAGCAAAATCTTAAAAGTAAATGACTATTGGGTAGATGTAAAACCTGAAGGCCATATGTTTATTGCTAAATATGAAGATGTTCCAGGCAGCATTGGTAAAATCGGCACCAAATTAGGAGAACATAACGTAAATATTGGAGTTATGCAAGTTGGAAGAGACGAAAAAGGCGGCGAAGCTATTATGATTCTAACTTTAGATAAAGAAATTCCAAAAGATGTTATTAAAGAAATCCAAGCATTAGATAATGTATTTGATGCTGTTGGACTTGAATTATAATAAAAAACAATAAATTATTTCACCAAAACAAAAAAGATATTGTTTTTTATTTTTTTTATTTTCTTTTTTTAAAATCAGTAATTTTTAAATTACCATTTTCATCAATTTCTACATTGATTTTAACCACATTTTGAGGTTCTCTTTTTTCATCAAAATCAGGAAGAATTACAGACCCCATTTTAGGATTTGTTTCTTCAATACTGTTAAATTCACGATTAAACTCTTCTTCATCATCAAAGAATCCAGGTTTAAGTTCTTCACCATCATCAAGAACATCATCTTCATAGAAATATTCATCAAGATCTTCATTATCTTTTAAATAACTATAATCTCCAACTTCAAACTCCATTAGTTCTCCATGTTTGTTATAGCCAATAAAGGTTTCCTGAGAATATGGGAGACATAAAATTAAATGAAAAACACCCTGTTTTGAAAATGTGGCTAAGTCTGCATCAGATGGTCTTGCACTAGGTCCTGGATGACAGTGTGCTGTTCCCCAGTACTTCAAAGTTGGAGGAATCATATAATCATGTAAAACTGCACCAGTATCACATGTTTCACCAGGTAAAAAGATTAAACCAAGAACATATAATGTATTATCCACAATTTTACCCTCTAAAAGAGATAGGAACTCTCTAGGGTATGCTTCTTTTGAATAATAAATCATTGAGTCAATAACTTCACGGTCAACCTTTACATTATCAAAAGTTTCTGGTTTATTTCCAAATATTTTTGAAAAAAAGCCCATCTAAAATCACCAACTCTAAATTATACTGTTATCCTTAAAAAAAGTATCGCTGAAAATTGGAATGTTTAAATCTTTATAAATTTTACCCTGTTTTTTATAGATAGCTATTCCCCTTTTTTTCCAGACATCTACATCATTAAGGTTAATGCCTTCTTTAAATAGCATTTCATGAATTTCATGATTTTTTAATCCATGAATCTTTTCATTAGCTGTTTTAGGTGAATATTTTTTCTTTAAAGCCCATATTCCATAACCATTAACACAGTTTCTCCATGCCTCATCCTGCCTCCATTTAAAATATTTAGGCAAGTCATTATCATTGACTGGAATGATGCGGCTGTCAAAAGATATTGGACGGTTAATGGAATCAAAGTAGCTATTTAAATGTAGATGAAAAGAAGCTGATGTGAAACTTGCAAGTACTGAGTTTATTTTCTCAACACGACAATTAAATGGAACCTCATCTAAAACAAGACTAATTTCATCAGAAAAAGTGTATATGAATAATGGTGAAAACTCTTTAAAAAGGTCTTCACATATATCAGCCATTAATTTTGAAAAGTTTAAATCATAGGGTTTTTCCAGGTTTAAATCCTTAGCTAGTTTATGAAAAGTTCTACCATCTAACCTTACAATAATATTTGAACCAACAGGGGTTTTTAAATCAGAATAAATTTCATATTCCTTCATTTTAAAATCCAACTGAAATAGTTTCATTAAAGCTTCTAAGTAAGTTAATTGCAGATAATGCAGCCAACATACTGGTTTTTGGATTTGCAGCACATGGATAATTCATAGTAGTTGTCTTAAATTCACCAAAGTCTCCAATAGCTGAAATTTCATGAACATTTCTGTCAACATTTGGATCTACAATTATTTTAACATTAATATCCATATTACAAGCTAAACTTATAGTGGCTGCCACATTTATGTTATATGGAAATTCTTTAACTGCATCAGATGCTTTTCCTTCAAATAAAACTTCTTCTTTATCTATTTCACGACCTAAAGATTTAGGGGATTTTCGTGTTACAAGATTAACTTCATGTAGATTAAAGTTAGATACTGCCTTAAGACCATCTAATCCAACAACAGCACCTGAAGGCAAGTGCACTCTGGAATTATTATCCTTAGCTATTTTGCTAATGGAAGTATAGAATTCCTTATCCATTAAAGCCCCAATACTCATAATAATCATGTCTCTTCCACTAGACAATACTTTTGGAGCATATTCAACAACAGAACTTGGAGAAGCACATTCTAAAACCAAGTCAACTTCCCTGACCATCTTATCAAAGTCAATAACAGCTATTCCATTAGCAATAGATGCTAAATTCTCTGCTCTTTCAACATCATTATCAAAGAAATGAGTAATCTCAATATTTTCATCATCAAGTGTGCTTGTTACAATTATATTAGCAATAGCTCCACAGCCAATAAGTCCAACTTTCATTGTTAATCACAAAATAAATTTAATCGGTATAATAAAGAAAAATGAAAAGTAAAAAAAGAAATAAAAAACAGTTTATTTAACTAAAATTTTTTTTGTTCAGAAACTTTAGTTTCTTTTTCTGGTTGCTCTTGGGTAGGTTGAGGTACAACAGCCTCAGGGATTTGTGGTTCCTGTTTTACTTTTCTAATATCCCTATTGTTAACTAACATAATATCCCCAATAGCTTGAACTTTATCAAAATCAATAGTTAATAAATCATTTTTAAATGTCCTTACAGAGTCATCATTTTCAGGACCCATATTAAAACCGCCTCTAAGTGCATCAATGAATCCTACTTGTTTTTTTTCATGTTCAATAGCTCTAACTTGTAATTTAGAGATAGTTCCTAATCTAATATTAAGAACAACATCAGCAACTCTACCCACATAATGTCCAGTAACTGTATAAATATCTAAATCATATAAACTTGAAACTTTAACCATTTTTACACCACACAGGGCATTAATCCCCTTTAATGAAATAAAATAAATCCATTACTTTATTTTAAATAGTTATATATAATTTTAATTAGTTTAATATAAATAGTTTATGTATTAAAAAATTATAATAATTGAAATTAACAAATATTTACTTAAATTGAATAAAAAAAAGGAGCCAATAAATTGTGGGATACTAGTAAAGATTATAGAATTTTAGTAGCTAATGAAGCAAGAGAAGTATATTTAAATTTAATTCCAACAGCATCTTTTAGAGGAAACTGGAATAAAAAAATGGCCATTGAAATGGGAAAAACAATGAACAGTGATTTTCAATCATTACTTTATTCATATCTTGAAGGAAATGACTTACCAAACTCTCCAGATGTTGCTGCATTAACTGAAAAAGCTGAAAAAATTATTGAATATCTTGGAGGTCCTGACTGGAATAAAACATTCTTAAATGGTGCTCCTAAAGAAGATAGAGACAAAACAATAGAAAATATAGCTAAAGTAAGATTCTTCATTGATTCAATTTTGGGTCTTAAAGATAGGCTTGCTTTAGGTCCCATAAATGATCCAATTATGGGTATCGATATTAAAGTTGGAGAAATAATGAGTGTAATGAAACACCCAAAAGCAGATTCACTTATGATTTGTAATGTGAATCTTGGAAAAAGAGCTATTACTGTAGTAACAAATGATTTAAATGTAAAAGAAGGAAACAGAGTTGGAGTATCCCTCCTACCACCACAGACCTTTATGGATACAACTAGTGAAGGAATGTTTTTAGGTATGAATGGAAGCATTTTAAAAGAAGTTGATGGTGAACTTGGTGAAATGCCTAAAGGAATTCCTATGGACTCTCTTAATGAAACACGTAATTTAGTTGAAGCATTTTTAAAGAAATAACCTAACAATTTCCTTATTTAAGTTTAACATTGTATAAAAATCAAAAAAATTATAATGAATAAGTAATAAACATGAATTATACATTTTATATACAAATCTTTTTAAAAGAAAAATACGGTGCATTCAATGTTAAGCAAAAAAATGTATAAAATCATTTTAGGAATTATTATAGTTTTAATAATAATCGTTGCAGGTTATATCATAAATGAAGAAATGAAAGGGATTAACGTAGAATTAGAAGATGCAGGATATTATCGTGAATCCCCCAATTTTATAGCAAGTATGTATTACAGGGCTTTTAATCTTATGGCGACTGGAGAACCTGGAGAGCCTCTTACTGAAGATTACCATTGGGTTTCATCATATAATATTGATAGTGGAAATGTTATTAAAAATAATATCGAATACCATGTTATTGCAGAATTGATTAATGATGGAAGCCATGTGGGCAATCTTGAAAACACAGTTAATGGAACAGACTTAAAAGGCAAAATATTGATATTAGACTCTGTAAATCTTGAGTATGATGCAGTTAACATCATAATTAAAGATGGGAACACTACAATATTTAATAAAAACATAACTCTTGGAGATATGGAATATAAAAATATCCAAGAAAGTTATGATAAAGAAAAATTAAAAAAAACAGTAGATTTATATAAACCACAATAGCTGTAATTTAACTTACAGCTATCTTAAATTTAAACCAATCAATTTTGATTTTGTCATCTCTTCTACTGCATATTTAATACCTTCTTTTCCAGTACCACTATTTTTAAAGCCACCAAATGGCATATTGTCAGTTCTGAAAGTAGGCTGTTTATTTACAAATACTGTACCTGCTTCAATTTCATTAGCACATCTTAAACCATTTCTAAAGCTTTCTGTATAAACTCCTGCATTAAGACCATAATCAGTATTGTTAGCTTCTTTTATAGCCTCATCAACTGAATTTACTCTAATTATTGGAGCTATTGGACCAAAAGTTTCATTTACAACTAAATCCATATCTGAAGTTACATTGTCAAGGACTGTTGGTTTGTAAAATGTTCCATCCCTTTGAGCACCACATAACACTTCGGCACCATCTTTGATCGCATTGCTAACAGCTTCTTCAACCATAATAGCTGCACTTTCATGTATTAAAGGGCCAACATCTGTACTTTCATCTAAAGGATTTCCAATTTTAAGTTTAGATGTTTGCTTAACTAATTTTTCTGCAAATTCATCAGCTATTGAATTATCTACAATAACCCTTTTAACTCCCATACATACCTGACCTGCATTGAGATATGCTCCTCTCATTACACCTAACACTGCTTCATCAACATTGGCATCGTCAAGAACAACTAATGGATCATTTCCACCTAATTCCAAAGTAACCTTTTTCATTCCTGCCCTATTTGCAATTGACAGACCAGTTGCAACACTTCCAGTAAATGAGATTTTATCAACATCAGGAGAAGTAACTAATGCATCTCCAACCTCGGTTCCATAGCCTGAAACTGTATTTATTACACCTGCTGGAAATACTTCATCTACAAGCTCTGCAAACTTCATTATTGTTAAAGGTGCATCAAGGGGTGGTTTAATAACTACTGTATTTTTTGCAGCTATTGCTGGAGCCAGTTTATGGATTGACAGATTGAGTGGATAGTTAAAAGGAGTTATGGCTCCAACAACACCTAATGGCACTTTTTGAGTGAAAGCAAAGAATCCTTTTCCATTAATACCTGCATCCAATGGTACTGTTTCACCATAAATACGCTTTGCTTCTTCTGCAGATAGCTTTAGTGTTTCAATTGAACGGTCAAGTTCAACCAATGATTCTTTTATTGGCTTACCAACTTCCAAAGTCAATAGTTTTGCTAATTCTTTTTTATTTTCTTTTAATTTTTCATAGACTTCATATAATTTATTTGAAACTTTAAAGGCAGACATTTCAGCAATTGCTTTTTTAGCTTTAACTGCAGATTCAATAGCTAAATCAACATCCTGCAAGTGTGCAATAGGTACAGTGTCTACCACATCACCATTATATGGATTTTTTACTTCAAATAAATCATCACCAGCTATTTTATTCCCATTAATTAGCATGTCCACATTATCACCTTATTTTTCAATTATATTTCAATTCTATTTAAAATATTCCATCATTCCATTTATTGCATTATCTAAATTTTGCATCTCTGTTGAGTTAATTTCACCAGACAAATCATTTAGATAATTTTTATAGGCAATTAATAGCACCATAACGATTACAATAATCCCGCCAATTATTAATATAAATTCTGCTGCTGCCTGAGCTTTATTATCCATTCTATCACATACCAAATAATATTGATGATCCAAAACTTGAAATTACAAAATAGATTCCATAAGAGACAAAAACAAGAGGTATTGCAAATTTTATTCCTTTTTTAAACTCACCATACATTACAAGACTCATTATAATACCTATTAAAAAGGAATGAATAACCAGATAACATTGTCCTGCAATTGGAGCATAGGTGATGACTTCTGAAGTTTTTCCAAAGCTTTCCATAAATCCCCCATAAACCGAAACCATTCCTAAAGAAAATGGGCTGGCTATTATAGCTGCAATTATTAAAAACATCACAGCCATCATTACAGAGGATTTTCTCTCTCTTTTAAGTGCCAAAATATCTCTTAAATCATTTGAGATATCCATTATTACATCTGCTAAACTGGAACCGCTTTTTCTACCATCTAAAATTATGGTAAACACTCTTTCAAGCTCTTTTGAGTTTAGGCGATTACTCATTGAAATCCATGCTTCATCAAAGTTTCTTCCAATTTTTATTTCAAGAAGCGTTCTTCTCATTTCATCATAAAGTGGACCTTCACCATATTTTGAAATATCATCCATAGCACTTTCAAAACTTAATCCAACCTGAAGCATTGAAGCCAGTTGTCTTAAAAAGTCTGGAGCTGAGCGTTCTACATCTGCTGCTCTTTTTTCTTGTTTCATAAAACAATATATCATGAAAGCAGGAATAATGAAAAAAGGAATAGCTAATACAAAAGTAGGAACATTCAGAATAAAAATAGTTAAAATAAAAGCAATTTCTAAAAGTAAAATTAAAAAAGTTAAAATAGCTAAAATTTCATATGCTTCTGTAAAAATTCCTGAAACAAATAAAAATTCTTGAATTTTAGATAAATGTTTTTCAGATATTTTATTTTGGTAAAATTCTGAAAATAAAGAAATTAATTTGATTTTCATAAGAATAAATAAGAAAACAAATAATATAAACTCTCAGTTATCTGGAAAATCAAAAATACATGACTATTCAATTATTGCTGGAAGGTTACCTAAAATCCTTGCTTTATTATCAATAGCTACAGTATCTTCAAGCCTTACACCAAAATCCCCTTCAAGATAAATTCCAGGCTCGACAGTTATAACCATTCCTTTTTCAATTATGGTTTCATCTTTAGTTGAAAATGAAGGAGTTTCATGAATATCCAAACCTAAACTATGTCCAGTTGAGTGAATATACTTATCACCATAACCATATTCAGAGATTATGTCACGAGCCACCTTGTCAATTTCGCAGCATTTGATTCCAGGTTTTATTGCTTTAATTGCATTATCATGAGATTCTTTTACAATGTCAAATATTTCCTGTTGTTTTTCTGAATAAACCATTGTTCTTGTATTGTCAGAGCAATATCCATCATATTTAGCCCCCCAGTCAACCAAAATTATATCATCAATTGCTTTTGGCTTGGGAACTGCATGAGGCAAGCTAGTGGCTGAACCACTAACTAGAATTGTGTCAAAAGATTCACCTTCACCACCATATTCCCTCATTAATCCTCCAAGCTCATATGCAGAAGTATTTTCAAAGGATTTTGACTCTCTTAAAGATAAAATATCCAAGTCTACAAATGCCTTTTGTGCAATCTCTGTAGCCTTATCGATTTTAGCTATTTCATCAGAAGTTTTTATTGCTCTTTGTTTATTTATAAAAATTTCACTAGCTATCTTAAAATCATCACTAAACTTCTCATATGTACTGTATTCTAAAGAAGGTTCGATAGCTAAATTCTTAATTTCCCCTTTAAGTTCAGCTATCATTTCACTGAAGGATTCAAATTCTTTAACTTCAATTGTTGATGTTTTATTAGCTATTTCCATATCCATTTTAGAAGCATAAATTACTGGATTTTCTTTAAGAACACAAAATGCAAAACTTGTAGGCATATAATTAGAAATATACTTTATATTTGAGAAGTCTGCTAATAAATATCCTTGATAATCTTTATCAGACATTTCCTTTAAAATATTATTAATATGAAAGTCATTTATTTCTTTATTCATGATAAAACACAACCTATAATTATATAAAACAGATTAATTATTTAAAATTTAAGGAAAAAATTTTATATGTAAAACAAGATAAGATTTATTCATGTTTAAATTTACAAGTAATGAAATAAGAGATTTAATTATATCTTTTTTTGTTATCTCACTTTCTTTTACAATATTATATGTTGGAAGAAATTTAAATGGAATTTGGTTCTTCCTGCCAATGGTAATGGTCGGAGTGGGTCTTGGTTTTATTCTTCATGAATTAGGCCATAAATTTGCATCAATGAGATATGGATACTGGGCAGAATATAAATTATGGCCAGTAGGACTTGTTATTGCATTAATAAGTTCATTTGTTGGATTTGTATTTGCAGCCCCTGGTGCAGTATACACTTATGGAAATTATATAGATTATGAAAAAAATGGTAAAATTTCCATTGCAGGACCAGTAGTTAACATAATTCTTGCTTTAATCTTTTTAGCAGTAGCTACTATTATTTATCCATTTTTAAATCCAATTGATTTAACTTCACAAATCATATTCCTAACCTGTTCTTTAGGTTTTTCAATTAACAGTTATTTGGCTGTATTTAACATGATCCCAATATGGAATTTAGATGGATCTAAAGTTTTAAGATGGAATGGAGTTATCTGGTTTGTTACAATAGCTATTGCTGGAGCAATGACCTACTTATCCATGACAATGGGAGTAGAAACTATAGTTAGAATAATTTTAGGGTTTTAAACAATGTTAAATGATAATGAAATTAAATTTTTCAATGGTACACATAGGATTATCCCACCTGAAAAAACACTTGAAAACAATGAAAAGAAACTTAAAATAGCCGGAATAACACGTATGACCGATATCACAGATTTAGATAGAATTGGAATACCTGTTTTTTCAGCTATCCGTCCAACAGCACAGGATGGAGGGGTTAGTGTTTATGCAGGTAAAGGTATTGGAAAAAGTCAGGCAAGAGCTTCTGCAATGATGGAAGGTTTTGAGAGATATTCTGCTGAAAAACAGGATGATGAAAACATTACAGAAGGAACAATAGATGAAATCAGTCAAAAAGGAGAATTCATCAATCCTGAAGAATTAAACCTGCCGAATAATCTTGATACTGATAGGCTAAATGAAATGAAACTTGAATGGAATCTTGCCTATGATTTAATCAGTGAAAAGGAATATTATGTTCCCTCAAATGCAATATTCCACCCTTATATCCCATCAGCCAATACCCAAGCATTATTTAAAGGAAATACAAATGGTCTCGCCTCTGGAAATGTTTTAGAGGAAGCTATTCTTCATGGAGCTTTTGAAGTTATTGAAAGAGATGCATGGAGCATTTTTGAACTAACCAAAAAGAATTCCAAAGAAATTGACCAATCCACCATTGAAAGTGAAACAATTAACAACATTCTGGCTAAATTTAAAGAAAATGACATTAATATCAAATTAATGGATTTAACAGCAGATGTTAAAGTACCAACAATAGCTGCATCAAGTGATGACACACTTCTAAAGGATCCAGGACTATTAACTTTAGGTGTTGGAACTCATTTAAATCCAGAAATAGCTGTTTTAAGAGCATTAACTGAAGTGGCTCAAAGTAGGGCAACACAGATTCATGGAGCTCGTGAAGACACTGTTAGAGCAGATTTTATGCGTAAAGCAGGCTATGAAAGAATGAAAAGAATAAACCATCATTACTTTGATGAAGAGGAAGATAAGCTTAACTTCTCAGATATTGAAGATAAAAGTACCAAATCAATAACTGAAGATATCCAAATTACAAAAGAGGAACTGGAAAAAAGAGATATTAAAAACTTCCTTTATTACAATTTAACACGTCCAGAAATTGGAGTCAATGTAGTTCGGGTAGTTATTCCTACAATGGAACTTTATTCTATTGACAGCACCAGAGCAGGAACAAGATTTTTAAATGTGTGATATACCATGAAAAAGATAATTATCTATACTGGTCTCTCTTTACCCTTTGAAGAAGCCAAAAAGATTTTAAACACAACTGAAGATGCTGAAATTATCTACAAAAGACCAATTCAAAGAGGAGACATTGGTGAGGCTTTAAAAGAAAATCCAGACATAATAGCTATTGTTGATGGCGTTTTTCAGCAAGCATCACCAGTTGCACATAAAGAAATTTTACAGGCCATTAACAGTGGCGTGGAAGTCCTTGGATCATCAAGTATGGGTGCTTTAAGAGCTTCAGAACTGGACAGTCTTGGAATGAAAGGAATTGGATATGTATATAATGCCTATGCAACTGGAAAAATAGCTTCAGATGATGATGTTGCTGTTGTAATGGACAGTGAAACCTTAGAACCATTGTCTGTTCCTTTAGTAAATATGGATTATGTATTTGCCAATGCGGTTAATGAAAATGTAATTTCTGAAGATGAAAAAAATGAGTTAATTAAAATAGCTAAAGAAACTTTTTATCCTAAAAGGAATTATACCCAATTATTTAAAGAATGTAGCTTAAAAGAGGATAAAAAAGATGAATTAATTGATTTTGTAAACTCTTCTCCAGATATTAAAAAAGAAGATGCAAAAGAACTTTTAAACTACATTAAAGATGAATTGATTTAAATGAATCTTCAAGAAAAAATCAGCAATGTTAAAAACTTTATTAAAGATAAAAAAATAGCTATTTCTTTTTCTGGCGGTGCAGACAGTACTTTAATTGCATATTTGGCAGCGCAGGTATCTGACAATCCAATTGCAATTACTGTTGATAACAAAATAATGCCTGAAGGTTTTGTTGAAAATGCTAAAGAAATAGCTGGTGAATTTGGATTAAAGCACATAATCATAGATATTGATTTTTTCAAAAGTGACATTATTCTAAACAACCCTAACCGCTGTTTTTTATGTAGGAAATCAATGTATGAAGAAATCAAAAAGGTAGCCTCTGAAAATGGCTGTGAATTTATTGTGGATGGAACCAATTTAAGTGATTTAATTCAAGATCGCCCAGGAATACTAATAAATTATGAAAATAATATTCAAAGCCCCTTTGTTAAAGCCCAGTTGACTTCAGAAGAAATCCACAACTACTTAGATGAAAACAACATCCCCTACTCTAAGTCTACAACATGCATGGCAACTAGATTACCCTTTAAAACAGAAGTAACTAAGGAAGAAATATCTAAAATTGACAGCTATGAAAAATTCATAAAAGAGGTTAGTGGATGTGATGTTGTTAAAGTTAGAAAATATTATGATTCCTATGTGTGTGAAGTTGATGATTTAGATAAAATAACTGGCACCAATACATTAAAACAGATTTATGATAAATTAAATGAAAGAAGTAACAATAAAGTACTTTTAAATTTATCCTCTATTAAAGATAATGAAAGAATAATCCTTGAGTACAATGAAGGTGCATTCCAATATAAATTACCATACAACATAAACCTTGAAAATACAAAAAAAGAACTGGAAAAGGATAATATAAATACAAAATTAGAAATCAAAAAAAATGGAATAGTGAAAGGTAATAATTTTAATAGCTATAACCAAGCCATTAATGAATTCATAAAGATATTACCTTACATTAGAAGAACTATTTAATAATTCCTTTTATTAAATTACTCTTTTTTATTTTTAAGTTCTTCATATTTTTTTAAAACAATATCAGGAGTTTCAATATTTTTTTCAAAAGTTTTTTCAAAAGGAACTCTTCCTTCTTCATTCTCAACACTTTTGAAACCGGATAATAAAAGCTGTTTCCCATCAATCTTAAATCCTACATCATCTGCCATTACTTCATCAAGATTAATTTCAAGCATTGATGCATCCTCAAGATTGGAATCCGCCTTAACGGAATACTTCAAATATAAATTTTTATGAGGCATAAGTTCATTAATTGTTCTTTTGACAACAGAATCAAAAAGTTCTAAAAACTTAACAACTGGTGGCAATTCATTAGCCCAATAATAAGCAAGAACTGAATTTAAAACAATTTCATGTTCAACAAAATCATCTTTAAGTCTTGCTCTAACACCAATTGTAGAATTTTCAACAGTTTTTATTACAAGAATTGGATTAAGCCCCATTTTATCACAGAAATTAAATTAATGCTTTAATTAAGTCACTAGCCCTTACAAGACCTACTAATTCCCCATCTACACCAGTAACTGGAATTTGTTCAATATGTAAAGATTTCATTTTTTTAGCACAATCTGTAACTTTTGTTTTTGTATTAGCTGTTTCCACTTTATCTACAGCTACATCTTTAACTAATTTGTCAGCGAAAATTAATAAATTCTTTTCAATGTATAACACAGAAGTTGAATCCCAAGACCATTTATCTCCTTCAGTTCCAACAGTAGAACTGTGTTCAGAACGATGGGATTTAATTTCACTTTCAGCAATAAAATCAGTTTCAGTTAAAATACCGGCTAATTTTGCTTGATCATTTAATGCTAAAACAGATTTAAGACCAAATTGATTCATTGTTTCAAATGCTACATTTAGGGGAGTTCCAGTCCAAGTAGTTGGTACAGTAGTAATCATATAATCTTCAACAGGACTTGAAATATCTAAATTAGCTAATGCTTGAGATACCAAATCAAAAGAAGTGATAATACCTACTAATTCTTCATCATCATTTACTACAGGAACTCTTCTAACCTGATTATCAATCATTCTTCTAGCAGCTTCTTCAATATCATCATCAGGACTTACAGTAACTAAGTCTCTAGACATTAACATAGCAATTTGATCTTCATCAGGATTACCAATTAAATCAGAACGAGCTAATAAACCAACTAATTTATTAGTGCCTTCTTTAATAACAGGAAGTACAGACCTGTTTTCTTGTCTCATTAAAGTCAATGCTTTTTCCCTGTTTCCCGGAACCGAAACACTAACAACATTTTTTGACATTGCTCTTTTTACTTTCATAATTACACCTTAATCTAAGTTTATAAAAAAATAAAAGAAGTATATAAATTAAAAAATTTAATGTACAACTAAAACAGAACATTTAGCAGATTTACTGACTTTATCAGCAACACTACCCATTAAAAATCTGTCAAATCCAGATTTACCTGAACTACCAATAATAATAAGATCCACATCTTCTTCTTCAGCAGTTTCAAGGATTGCATTAGCTGGAGTACCTTCTTTAATAATGGAACGAACACTTACAGAACTAGCTTTTTCATGAACTAATTCTTCAAATTTGTCAACATTATTTTTTGTGTTCTCTTTTAGTAAATTATTAAGTTCATATACTTCATCATTTAATGGAAGTCCATTAACAAAATTATTTTCAACGGTACTTAAACCAATTAATTCAGCACCTGTTTTTTCAGCAATATAAATTGCTTCTTCTTCTGCTCTTACAGCATGTTCAGATCCATCAGTAGGAACTAAAATTTTATTATACATAATATATCCTCTCCATGAATATTATCTTAACCTATACATCCATAACTATTATAATGTATTTATATTGAAAGGGTATTTTATATGTTTCGTTTCAGTACGATTAATAATACTCAAGTAAGGGTTTTTAGAAAATTGTTTCACCATAAAAAATTGTGCAGGATTATTTTCAGCAATTAATGGTTTTTTAATAATTTCATTAATATCAGATGAACAAACATTTACAGTTGCACATTTTAAAAGATTTTTAGGGTTTAAAATAGTATCTGAACAAATAGCCATTAATTTAAGTGAAAATTCCATCTCTCTAAGCATATTAGGAGAATTTAACATTACATTATCACTACCAATTAAAGGTGAAATACCTAAATTAATGATTTCATTTAAAGGTGAAATACCCACCCCCAAGGTTGCATTTGCCCTTGGACATAAAACAACATTAACATTTGAGTTAGATAAAAGTTCCAAATCATAATCCATAGGGTTTGTGCAATGTACAATTTGGGCAAAATTAGAATCTAAAGCACGTTTAATCTCAGTTCTTTCAGTTTTATTAATAGAATTTAACTGAGCTTCTTTTGATTCTGCAGTATGTATAGATGCAATCTTAGACTTTTTCCTGCATTCCTCAACAATCAGATGAGCTACTTCATCAGTAATTTCACCAAAACCACTAGGTGCAATACCATCTGCAACTTTCAAAAGTTTATTAATAGCTATTTTGACTTTGTGTAAATCAGGGTCATCTCCATAAAAGCTATCGTCACGGCCAAGAATAATTGGAGTTATAGGAATGTCCTCAGCTGCTTTTTTAAGTAATTTAACACCTTTAACCCCACCTTCCCTATAATCAATAAAATGTGAAGTTCCAGATGAAACCATATCCCACATAGACACTTTCATTGAATCAATAATATCCCCATCACTGGCTTTTGAAAGTGCTTTATGTTTTACACCATTAGGAGGTTTAACCATCTCATCAATAGTTAATCCATAACCTTCATCTTTAATTATACTGTCTCCAATATGAGTATGAGCATTTAAAAATGTTGGACAAACAATAAAACCTTCAGCATCAATTATTTCCCCTTTTAAAACATCTTTAGCAATTTCAACAATGACTCCCTCTTCAACAACAATATTTTCATGAACTGGATGAAGATTATTTCCTTTTAATACAGTCCCATTAGCTATAGTATACATCAAGAAATGTTATTTAAATCATATTATTTAAAATTAAAGAAGAACTGTTTCTAAAAAAATATTAAAAAAATAAAATCCTCCTAGAAGGAGGATAAAAAAAACTTAATTTTCTTTTACTGAAATGATGTTTGAAGTAACTGCAGTTCCATGAGACGCAGTTATTATATATTTACCTGGAAGTAGGTCAATATTTAAACTAGCTATTCCATTAGCATTTGTAATTTTAGAATATAACACTCCATTAACATTCATAGTAACAGTTTCACCTTTCAGAGAACTTGAAGACTCAAAAGTGGGAGACACTCCATTAACATTCATAGTAACAGTTTCACCGACTAATGGACAACCAATATTCTTTAGGAAATATTAAAATCTTTATTAAATTTATAAAATTTTTAAAAATTTATATTAAATTCAAAAATCAAACATATACTAATCATAATCTTGGAGATGACTTCTATTAATTCACAAGAAATAAGATACTTTTATCGAAATATTGTAAAAAATGGTAATGTATACCGTATAAAATACAATAATAAAGACTATGGTGAATTTAAAAAATTATCTGAAGCATTATATGAACGTGATTGTCTTTTTTACTGCAATTTTGATTATGATTTACTTGTTGAATGTGATTTAGAAAATAAGTATGAACATATGGAATTACCCCCATTCCCAAAAAAAAGACCAAAAGGGAGGATAAAAGGCCTCAAAATTAATAAAAAAGAAAGAGAAGGAGAAATTCTTTTCAACCATAAGAAAAACAAATTTTACATTCAAAAAGAAGATGAAATATACGGTGAATATGAAACAATGACTGAAGCATATTATGTTAAAAAAACTCTTATGGATAACAACTGGGATAAAGAGTGTTTAAAAAACACCATTACAAAAAGAAAACAATTAAATAAATAAAAAAGGATGAAGATTTTATTCTCCATCGATATGTGCATTTAAAGATTTAACTTTAATTTTATTATTTTGAACTGCTTCAATAGCATTTAATGCAGCTCTTGCACCTGCTAAAGTAGTTACATAAGGAATACCTAATTCAATAGCTAAACGTCTAATTATATAACCATCTTTTGCAGATTGTTTACCTTCAGAAGTGTTAATGATTAAATCAATCTCCTTATTTAAAATTGCATCCCTAATATTTGGAGATCCTTGTGAGATTTTCTTAATTTTTTCAACATCAACACCACAGGCAGCATCAGCAGTTCCACTAGTAGCTACAAGATCAAATCCTAAACTAGCTGCTTTTTCTGCAATAGGAGTAATTTTCTTTTTATCTTGTTCTTTAACACTGATAAATATTTTACCTTTTTTAGGTAAATCCATACCTGCAGCTAATTGAGATTTATAAAATGCCATTCCAAATGTTTCATCAATACCAATACTTTCACCAGTAGATTTCATTTCGGGTCCGAGAATAGTATCAGATTCAGGGAGTTTTAAGAATGGGAATACAGATTCTTTTACAGCCACATGGTTTATTTTAATCTCTTTATTAAGTCCAAAGTCTGCTAATTTAGAACCAGTCATAATCCAAGTTGCTATTTTTGCAAGTGGAATTCCAATAGCTTTACTTACAAATGGAACAGTTCTACTTGCACGTGGATTTGCTTCAATAATGTAAACCATTTCTTCATCAAGTTTTACAGCATATTGAATATTCATTAAACCTTTAACATCTAATTCTAAAGCTAATTTTCTACTGTTTTCACGAATAGTATCTAAAATATGCTCAGGAATAGTTTGTGGTGGAATTACACATGCTGAATCACCAGAGTGAACACCTGCTTCCTCAATATGTTCCATAATTCCAGCTATAAATACTTCTTCACCATCACATAAAATATCTACATCGAGTTCAACAGCATCCTCTAAGAACTTATCAACAAGAATTGGATGTTCAGGAGAGACTTTTACAGCTTCTTTCATATATTCTTCAAGCTCATTGTTGTCGTAAACAATTTCCATTGCTCTTCCACCAATAACATAAGATGGACGTACAAGAACTGGGAAAGATATTTTTTCAGCTACTTTTTTAGCTTCTTCAAAGGAATTAGCTGTTCCATAAGGAGCTTGACGTATATGTAATTTATTTAATAATTCTGCAAATAATTCTCTGTCTTCAACTCTATCAATACTTTCATATGGAGTTCCTAAAATTTTAACTCCTGCATTTGCAAGAGGTACTGCTAAGTTAATTGATGTTTGACCACCAAATTGAACAATGACTCCTTCAGGATTTTCTTGTTCAATAATACCCATTACATCTTCAAAAGTTAAAGGTTCGAAGAACAATTTATCTGAAATGTCATAATCAGTACTTACAGTTTCAGGGTTGTTGTTGATTAAGATTGTTTCAATTCCTTCATCTTTCAAAGCAAGAGAAGAATGTACACAACAGTAATCAAATTCAATACCTTGTCCTATTCTAATAGGCCCTGCACCTAAAATTACAATTTTTTTCTTATTGTTAGAAACCAATTCATTACCGAAATCATAAGTACTGTAATAATAAGGTGTTTTTGCTTCAAATTCAGCAGCACATGTATCTACTAACTTATAGGACTGTTTAATATTATGTCTTTTAAGCAAGTTTCTAATATATTCAGTTGTTTGGTTAGTTAGACTAGCTAATTTATTATTAGAGAATCCTAATTGCTTTGCTTTTCTTAGGAAATCAGGATCATCAAGTTTTTCTTCAGATATTTCATTTTCAAAATCAACAATATTTTTAATTTTGTATAAGAAGAATGAATCCATATTAGTTAATTCTTGAATTTTATCAATATCCATTCCATCTTTAATAGCTGAATATAATTGGAATAATCTTTCATCAGTAGGATTTGCTAAGTCCTCTTCAGTATATTTAACATATTCAAATCCATCATGACCCATATCAAGAGATCTAATAGCTTTTTGGAATGCTTCTTCTAAAGTTCTCCCAATAGCCATTACTTCCCCAGTTGCTTTCATTTGAACACCAATTTGGCGATTGATTCCTCTGAATTTATCAAATGGCCATCTTGGGATTTTTACAACTACATAATCAATAGAAGGTTCAAAAGAAGCAGGTGTTTCTTTAGTAATATCATTTTTAATTTCATCTAAAGTTAATCCTAAAGCTATTTTTGAAGATATTTTAGCAATTGGATAACCAGTAGCTTTTGATGCAAGTGCACTACTTCTACTTACCCTTGGGTTTACTTCAATTACTTTATATTCACTAGTTTCAGGATTCACAGCGAATTGAATATTACATCCACCTTGAATTCCAAGTTCACGAATGATTTTAATAGATGCATCTCTTAAAGCTTGAGATTCATCATTGTTTAAATTTTGAGCAGGAGCTACAACAACACTTTCCCCAGTATGGATTCCCATTGGATCAATATTTTCCATGTTACATACAATAATACAAGTGTCTTCTTTATCCCTCATTACCTCATACTCATATTCTTTCCAACCTAAAACAGATTCATCAATGAGAACTTGATTAATAAAACTCATATCCAAACCATGTCTAGTAATTTCGATTAATTCCTCTTCATTATGAGCTACTCCCCCACCAGTACCCCCTAAGGTAAATGCTGGTCTTACGATTACGGGATAACCAATATCTTTTACAGCCTCAATAGCTTCTTCAATACTTTCTACAGCATGGCTTTTAGGAATTGGTTCATTAAGTCTATTCATGAAATTACTGAATAATTCCCTGTCTTCTACATCCTTAATAGTTTGAACATCAGAACCAAGAACTTTAATACCATCTAAAAGTCCTAAATCCCCAAGACCAGTAGCAATATTTAAACCAGTTTGTCCACCCATTGTTGGTAAAATTGCATCAACATTTTCCTTTTTAATAATATCAGCTACAATTTCGGGGGTTAAAGGTTCAGTATAAACAGTATCAGCCATATCCATATCAGTTTGAATAGTAGCAGGATTACTATTTACAAGAACTGTTTCAATTCCTTCCTCTCTAAGTGATTTACATGCTTGTGAACCAGAATAATCGAATTCTGCAGCCTGACCAATTTGAATAGGTCCAGAACCGATTATTAATACTTTTTTAATATCCTTATCAATAGGCATTTTAATCCTCTTAAATTTGTTATTATAAATGGTAATTTTAATTAATATTCATCCATCATTTGAATAAACTCATCAAATATAAATCCAGTATCATTAGGGCCAGGGCCTGCTTCAGGATGGTACTGAATTGTTTTTAAAGGCAATTCTTTATGTTTAAGTCCTTCAGGAGTTCCATCATTTAAGTTAACTTGAGTTAAAACTAAATCAGTTTCATCAAGTGACTCTTTATCAATTGTAAAACCATGATTTTGAGAAGTTATAACTACTTTTCCAGTTTCTAAATCTTTAACTGGTTGATTTGCTCCCCTATGACCAAATTTCATTTTATATGATTTTGCACCAAAAGACCTTGCAATTAGCTGTTGACCCATACAAATACCACAGATAGGTAATCTATTAGCTAATTTTTGCATTGTATCAATTACTTCAACTACTCTTTCAGGATTACCTGGACCAGAAGTAATCATTAATCCATCAGGTTCATAATCTAAAATAGTTTTATAATCAGTATCATAAGGATATAAAATTACACCAACATCCCTATTTAAAAATCCATTAAGAATATTCTTTTTAACACCACAATCAATTAAAGCAACTTTCTTTTCTGCATCTTCATTGAAAATTTTAATTTCATCTGTAGAAACTAAAGGAACTAAATCTCTATCAACAATACTTGGTTGTTCTCTTGCAAGTTTTAATAATTCCTCATCAGAAATGTCTTCAGTTGAAATAGCTCCTTTCATAGAACCTTCTTCACGTATTTTAAGTGTTAAATGTCTTGTATCAATACCACTAATTCCAGGAATCTCAAATTCTTTTAAGAAGTCATCTAAAGTTTTTTGAGATGAAAAGTTAGATACATTTCTACAAACTTCTCTTACAATATAACCATCAGCTTGAATTTTATCAGACTGATACCATTCTTCTTTAACACCATAATTCCCTTCTAAAGGATAAGTAGACATTAAAATTTGACCTTTGAAAGAAGGATCAGTTAATGATTCAACATAACCAACCATACCAGTTGAAAATACAACTTCACCTGTTTTAGTTGTCTCATAACCAAAAGCTTCTCCTTTCAAGATTGTTCCATCTTCTAAAGCTAGTTTAGCCACTTTTACCATTAAATCACCATTTTATAAAAAAATAAATCTTATCTTTAATATTTATGAAATTAATAATTATTAAACTTTCTTAATATCTGAACCAAAATCTTAGCTTACTTATAAAGAGTCACACCTTTTCAAATCTAGGCCAAAATTCAAACTTCTTGTTGAATGAGTTAAAGCACCAGAAGAAATTATATCAACCCCAGCTTCAGCAAACTCACAAATAGTTTCATGATTAATACCACCTGAAACCTCAATTAAAGAATTATTTCTAATTCCCAATTTATTTAATTGATTTAAAACTTCTTTAACCTCCGATGGATCCATATTATCCAACATTACAATATCTGCTTTGTTTTCAACACATTGAATTGCATCTTCTAAAGTTTCAACCTCAATTTCAATCTTTTTAGAGAAGCTTACATTATTTTGAGCTTTTTTAAGAGCATCTAAAGGAGTTCCAACAGCCATTATATGATTATCTTTAATTAAAACCATATCATCAAGTGAAAATCTATGAGTATCAGCACCACCAACAGCAAGTGCATATTTATCAAATTTAGCAATAGCTGGAGCAGTTTTTCTAGTTCCTGCCACAATAACATCATAATCTTTAACTAAATTAACATAATGATTAGCTGCAGTAGCAACCCCGCTCATTCTCATTAATAAATTAAGAACTGTTCTCTCTAACAGAAGAATATCACGAGTATTCCCAACAACATGAATTAACAAATCACCCTTAGAAATTTCAGTTCCATCATTTAAATTAAAGATTACAGTTATATCTCTTGATTCAAAGATTTCACGTGCAATATCAATACCTGCAAGAATTCCATCCTCTTTAGAAAAAATTTGGCCAACAGAAACATCATCCTTATCAATTAAAGCATTTGATGTTACATCACCAAACCCCTCATCTTCTTCAAGCATGTATCTAACTATCTTATCCAAAAAACCACCTTATGTTATAATTATTTAATTTATAAAATATAAAAATTCACTTAAAATTATATGATAATTAGTTGAATATCATTTTTGAACTAACAATTCAACATTTAAATGAAGTAAAAATTACAATTTCATTAACAAATAATATATAAATAAAAAATTTAAAAAAATATAAACAAACTAATTTTTTCGTGATAATATGGAAATTATATTTTTAGGAACTTCATCAGCTGTACATTCATATGACCGAAGCCATCCTGCAATTGTATTAAAGGCTTTTGGAGAAGTGATGCTATTTGATTGTGGTGAAGCTACTCAAAAACAGTTGATTTTTGCTAAAGTTAGTCCTATGAAAATTTCTAAAATATTCATTACACATTATCATGGAGATCATATTTTAGGGCTTCCAGGACTCTTGCAATCTATGAATTTCAGAGGGCGTGAAACACCTTTAACAATTTATGGGCCTAAAGGACTTTTAAAGCTTAAAGATGCTATTTACAATTTAGGTTTCTGTAAAATTGACTTCCCTATTGAATTTATTGAAATAGATGATGGAACCCTAATTGAAACTGAGGAATATATTATCAAAGCTAGAAAAGTTAGACACAATGTAATCAATATGGCATATTCAATAGAAGAGATTAAAAAACCTCGTTTCTTAAGAGAAAAAGCTATTGAACTTGGCGTTCCTGTTGGACCATTATTTGGAAAATTACATAAAGGATTTGAAGTGGAAGTTAATGGAAAAATAATTAAACCAGAACAAGTCCTTGGAGAGGAAAGAAAGGGCATAAAAGTAACTTATTCTGGAGATACTACCCCTTGTGAAGAATTAATTGATTTTGCAAGAGATAGTGATATTTTAATCCATGAATCAACTTATAAAAATGAAGATAAAGATAAAGCTGAGCAGAACTTTCATTCAACAGCACAGGATGCTGCTAAAGTAGCTAAAGAATCAAATTCCAAAAAGTTAATATTAACCCATATTAGTACACGTTATACTGACTGTGAAGAACTGCTTAATGAAGCTAAAGATGTCTTTGAAAGTACAGAACTAGCTCATGATTTAAAAGTTATAACAATTTAGTGATTTAAATGAATATTATAGAGACTTTAACTCCATTTATACAAATTATATTAACTCTAATAGTGCTTGCTTTAGTTTATGTTAGTATAAAAATCGCAAAATATGTTATAAATCACATGAAACGTTTTGAATATAATTTAACATTCACTTATCTTCTTTCAGATTTAATAAAATATACAATTTACATTATTGGAATTATCATCATATTTGATATTTTCAGTATTGATTTAAAGGGAATATTTGTAAGTCTTGGAATTGCAGGAATAGCTGCAGGTTTTGCTGCAAAAGACATTATTTCAAGCGTGCTTGCAGGGTTTTTCATACTCCTTGATCAAAGTCTGAAAGTGGGAGATGTAATGGAAGTTAATGGTACTAAAGGAATCATACAGAAAATTGGTTTTAGAAACACAACAGTTATGAGAGATGATGGCACAACCGTGTTTATACCAAATTCAGCATTATCCAAAACATCATACATAAGATTTAAAGATAAAGAAGATGTTAAGATAAGATTGCAAGCTTGCATTCCATTTGAAATTGATTTAACACTTTTTGAAAAAGAGATTATAGAAAATATAAATAAAAATCCATGGGTTTTAAAAACACCCCCTTCAAAAATAAATTCTAAAGAAATTATTGAAGAAGGAACAGTACTTAAAATATTTGTATGGATAGAAGATTATAATAAAAAGGAAGAATATAAGTTAATAATTACAAACCAAATTCATGAATATATTGGTAAAAAACTAGGTGAGTAAAAATGAATTCATTAATAGAGGATATAAACAAGTTGAAAGAAGAGAAAAATGCAATTATTTTAGCTCATAATTATCAACCAAAAGAAGTTCAAAATATTGCAGATTTCTTAGGAGATTCATTGGAATTATGTATAAAAGCTTCTGAAATTGAAGATAAAGATTTAGTAATCTTCTGTGGTGTAGATTTCATGGCTGAAACAGCATTTATCTTAAACCCTGATAAAAAAATCATTATACCAGATATAGAAGCTGATTGTCAAATGGCAAATATGTTACATGAAGAAGAGCTATTAAAAGCAAAAGAAGAACATCCTGATGCAAGTGTTGTGTTATATGTAAACAGCATAGCTGAAGCAAAACAACATGCAGATACCCTTTGTACATCTGCAAATGCTGTAAAAGTTGTAAATAGTTTAGATAGCGATAAAGTAATCTTTGGACCAGACAGCAATCTAGGACAGCATGTTGCAAAAAGAACTGATAAAGAAATCATCACCGTTCCTGCTGATGGACACTGTTATGTTCACAATAAATTTACTAAAGAAGACGTAATAGCTAAAAAGGCAGAATATCCAAATGCTGAAGTTATCTGCCATCCAGAATGTGTTGATGAAGTTCAAGAAGCATGTGATAAAATTCTTTCAACTGGAGGAATGCTCACCTATATCTCCCAAAGCGATAAAGAAGAATTTATCATAGGTACTGAAATTGATATGATTACACGTTTAAATGAAGAAATTCCAAATAAAAAGTTATATCCTTTACGTGAAGATGCAATTTGTGAAACAATGAAGTTCCACACTTTAGAAAAAATTAAAGAGGCTTTAGAAAAAGAAGAACCTCAAATTAAACTTGATAACAGCGTAGCTGAAAAATCATTAAAAGCTGTTAAACACATGTTAAATGCATCTAAATAGATAAATCTTCTAAAAAACTAGATAAGAATAAATTCATCTCATATTCTTCTCTAGTTTTATAATCTTCTTTTTTAAATTTAGATTCCTCTGTGTGAAATGGATATAATTCTTTAGTAAAATCCATTCTTATTTTCAAATAATTATTTTCATGACTGTATTCTAATTTTTCATCTAAATTATTTTCTAAAAACTTAAATTGCTTCTCTGTTAATCCAGTAATTTTATAATCAACAAAATAATTATTAGAAATTTCACCGCAGTCAACTATCTCTACATTCAAAAACATTACCTCTTTACAATGAATCCATAAATTCTTTAATTTCTTTTTCTATTTTATATATTTCATTTGAGCCTACATGTCCCAACTCTGAATCAAATCTAATTAAAGTTGAATTTTCAATCATTTTAGACATTGGTATGCCATCAAGCTCCGGCGGAAAATATTGATCTTGATTAATAGCTATTATAAGTGTTTTGGCTTTAATATCTCCTAATTTATCCTCAATATCATAATGTAAAACTGCATCATTTTCAAATTTAACATCATAAATGTCATCAAATAAGGATTCATCTCCAAATTCATCAAAAGACACATCTAAACTATGATTATCTTGTTTTCTATAAAATTCTTTGGAAAATCCATAATTAAAGTAAATTAAAGAAGCCATTTTTAGAGTTACATTAAGAGAAGCATCAAATTTTTCACAACCATATTTTGGATTAGCTACTATAATTTCATCCATAAGTTTTGATAAGATATAATTATGACCTGCTGTTTTATAGCTGCTTACCATTGAAACAACAAAATCCAAAGTGTCAGGATATAATGCAGCCCAACTAAGAGCAACATAACCTCCTTTTGAGTTTCCAATTACTCCTTTAACCTTTTCAATAGAAAATTTTTCTTTTAAAAACTCCCTATGGAAATTTACCATATCTTCAACTTCATAATGTGGGAATTCCTGGAATAATTTTGTTGTTGAAGGAGAACATGACCCTGGTTTGCCTAAACATGTCAAAGATATGAAAAAATATTTATCTTTATCAAAAGGACCATCTTGACCAACCAAATCCTTTAATTTATATAATGATGCAAAATTACCGCTAGAACCATGACAATATATAATTGCATTAGAAATATTGCCCTCATCATCATATTGAGGAGTTCCAACAGAGATATACTCTACATCCACATCCTTAAGTTCTTGCCCATCTGAAAATTTAAAATTGTTTAATTTGAAATATTGTGCTTGCTCTAAAAAGAAATTTTCACACATTTCATTCCCTCAGTAGATTTAATTATTAACCTATACTATTTCAACTATTTTATTCAAGTTTATTAAATTATTTTCTATCAATATCAAAAAAATTTATAAAAGTAAATTTTGAAATTATAGTAGTAATGAAATATAAAACTCTAGAAAACCCAGAATATGATGAAGCTTATGAATTAATAACTGAAGCATTGCGTAAAAAAGCAACAATAGTGATGTATACAAACTGTAAAGTGCTATATGAGGGACGTGCATTAAGTGAATTAGACTGGGGAGAAAGAATAATCCTAATAAAGCCAGATGGTTCCTTTTTAATACATCAAGACAAAAAAGTAGAACCTGTTAATTGGCAACCTCCAAAATCAAAAACACGTGCTTTTATTAAAAATCAGCAGCTATTTTTAGAAAGTCATAGAAGAACACCAAAAGAGTTGTTAACTGTAGAATTAGACAATATTCAGTTTATAAATTATGCATTGATTGAAGATTATGAAGAACTTGAACAGGCAGGTTATGAAAAAGATATGGGAGACATGATAATGGAAAATCCCCATATTATTGAAGAAGGTTTTAAACCAACCTACAGAGAGTACAGTGTTGAACATGGTTTTATTGATATTTTAGGAAAAGATCACGAGAACAATTTAATGATTCTAGAATTAAAAAGCCGTAAAGCTGGAGTAAGTGCAGTTAAACAACTTAAAAGATATATCTCTGACTTTGACGAAAGTGATAATGAAGAATTACATCAATGTAAATCCGAAAAAAAGAAAATAAGAGGACTTCTTGTAGCACCAACTATTGATGAAGATGCTAAAGAACTAATTGAAGAAGAAGGAATTGAATTTGTATCTGTAAATCCTCCAAAAGAGTTAAAAAGAGATAAAAAAATTACATTAGATGCATTTAATTAAATGAATCTTCAATTTTTTGCATTTCTTCAACATAATGTTTTAAAGCAAAACCATTAGCTGGAGTGGACTTAATTACATGACAATCTTTTTGGAGTTTATAAATTAAATAATCCCAATTTTCAAGTTCTATTGATTCGTCGTCATCCAATAACTCCAAATTATCTAATTCTTCAAGAATTAAGTTAAATTCTTTTTTCTCTAACTCGCAAGCTTCTTTTAAATCCATTTCTTGAACTTTAGGATTTAATTGAATTGCAATAGCAACAAAACCATTAACTTTTAAGTCATCAATTTCAAATGTGGAATTCCTAATTTCATCCATTGAGTGTTTTACATGCTCTACAGTATTTTTAGTTACAGGAATTTCATCAGATAAACCAATCTGATTTATTTCATAGCTATTTTTCCATTGCCCTAATTTATAAACAGCATAATTAATATCATTCATTTTTATAATTTTTGTTTCTGTTTCAGCCATAATATCTCCTTTTAAAGTAAATATTAAATTCAATTTTATAAAAAGTTTTCCAAAACCCAAATAACATTAATTTAAATAATATAATTAATAAAAAAATAGACTAATAGGAGGTTTAGTTGTGAAAAAATGTCCTGAATGTGGAAATCCTAGTTATGATGGTGCTCCTGTTTGTGGAAACTGTGGATATAAATTCCCACCTCAAAGACCTAAAAATTTAAAAACTACAAGCATATTTGATGAAACCCAAAAAAGAAGACCTAAAACTCTTAAACGTAGAACTGAACCAAGTACAATTGAGATTATTAGGGAAAATAAATTAATTATTGGGATTATTGTACTTATAACAATTATTGCAATTTGTGGAATTGTCATAACAGGAACATCTAACCAAAGTACAAGCACAACAAGTGCAAGTGGTGCTGAATTAGCTACCTACGACGAATATGGATTTAGTTTCCAATATCCGACAACATGGAATCAGACAGATGGTTTAGATGAATACCATGAAACTGCAATATTCTTTAATGCTGAAAATAATACAGTAGTGGAATATTATAATATTACTAGTGATTCTACATCTTTAAGAGATATAAATCAAGAGAGAATAAGTGTTGCAATGAACGATGGAGACTATGTTGATACTGTTAGAACCATTACTTTAGATGGTAGAAATGCATCTGATATCATCCTTGAAAACGCTGATGGAGACTATACTAGATATGTTTCATTATTTACTGATGGCGAATTATTCGTGTACAAAATTACTGGTGATTCCATTAATTCAGTAAACTCAACAACAATTAACGATGTAATTGCAACTTCCCATATTGGATAGAATTTTTGTATGAATTCAATTCATACCTCTTTTTTTATTTTAAGTGATTTTATGAATACTATTAAAATTGCTCTTTGTCAGATGAAGGTAATTGATAATAAAGAAGAAAATCTTAAAAAAGCAATATCTATGATTAAAACTGCATCTAAAATGGATGCTAACCTTATTATTTTACCAGAAATGTTTAACTGTCCCTATGAAAATGAAAAATTTATTGAATACAGTGAAGAGGCTGAAAATAGTTATACATTAAATTTAATATCAAAAATAGCTAGTGAAGAGAAAAAATATATCCTTGCCGGATCCATTCCTGAAAAAGAAACAACTTCAACTAGTGAGAAAATTTACAACACTTCTTTTATGTTTAATCCAAAGGGAAAAATAATAGCTAAACATAGAAAAATGCATTTATTTGACATTGATGTTAAAGGAAAAATCTATTTTAAAGAATCTGACACATTAAATGCAGGAAACCAAATTACAATTGCTGAAACTAGCTTTGGAAAAATTGGAATTGGAATCTGTTATGATATCCGTTTTCCAGAATTAGCCAGATTAATGGCACTTGAAGGAGCAGATATTTTATGTTATCCTGGTGCATTTAATCTTACAACTGGCCCTGCACATTGGGAAATGTTATTTAAAGCTAGAGCCTGCGATAACCAAGTATTTACAATTGGTGTTGCACCGGCACTTGATAAAAATGCAAATTATAACTCATATGGGCATTCCCTAATCGTTAATCCATGGGGAGAAATCATAAGCTCAGCTAGTTTTGAAGAAGAATTAATAATAGCTGAAATTGACTTAAATGAAATAAAAAAAGTTAGGGAAGAACTTCCCCTTTTAAAAAATAGGCGAAAAGACATTTATAATCTTGAAAAAAAGTAGTTTAAATTAATTAAACTAACTTTTCTCTTCTTTTTTGGAAAAATTTCTCTTTTCCAGGTTTTTTCTCAGATAAAACTTCAATAGCCCTATCAATTACGCGCAACTCATTTTCTAAATCATTGCTTTTTCTATAAAGAATACATAATCTTTTATATGGAGTGTCTTTATCCTGACCTTCATCCAAATATTTCTCATACTCCTTAATAGCTTTTTGAGGATTAGTTTTTTCAAATCCTTTAATTGTGCTTAAAGGCATTACTTTAGATATTACTTTTCCCTCTTTTTTAGCATCAGCAACTTTTTTAGCTTTTTTTAATGCCTTATTACATGAAGATTTGAACCTTTTCTCATCATTAGTACTTCTTGCTTTTTTAATTAAATCAATAGCTTCAGGAGTAGCTAAATCACTTAATGCATGAATAGCTGCAAGACAGACACCATAATCTTCGTCTTCAAGACATTTGGAAATTACCTCTAACTCATTTTCAGCTTGAAGTTCACCTAATGCCCTTACAGACATTTTACGAACTCCAAAGTCTTCATCATCAATTGCATCTACAAAATATGGAATTGCATTAGAATTTCCCATTTCTTTTAAAGCATAAGCAAGAAAACGTTTATCTTTTCCTTCTGCATTCTTAAATCTATCAGTTAATTTATCAAAAGCAGCATCACCAAAATTACCCAATATTCCTGCTGCTTTAAATCTAACTTGAGTATTATCATCAGTTGTTGCTTCAATTAATGGATCAATAGCTATTTCATCATTAACATTCATTAAATATTCAAGACTATCCATTTTAATATTTACATCATCATCATTAAGTCCATTAATAGCATCATCTATTGTTGTTTGGGCCATAAAATCACTCTCTCTAATTAATTTAAAAATAGATATAGTATATAATTATTAGTGAAAACAACATATATAATTTTTACATAACTGCGAGATATTAAAAATGATTAGCGAACAGACAAAGACTTACTCTAAAAAGGCAATTTATAAAAAACTTCATCCTTGGGTTAGACAGTGGTTTGATGAAAATTTTGATGATTTTACACCTGCTCAAAAGCAAGCCATTGTTGAAATTCACAATAAAAAGAATATATTAATATCTTCACCAACAGGGTCTGGAAAAACATTAACTGCTTTTTTATCCATCATAAGTGAACTTGTAACTCTTTCACAAAAAGAAGAATTAACAGACAATGTTTACTGCATTTATATTTCTCCTTTAAAAGCTCTAGACAATGATATTGAAAAAAATCTAGAAGAACCCCTTAAAGGCATTGAAAAAATTGCAGGCCATGAATTAGGAATTAGAAAAGCAGTTAGAACTGGTGATACAAGCCAATATCAAAGACAGAAAATGCTTAAAAAACCACCACACATCCTAATTACAACTCCAGAAACATTATCAATTTTACTTGTGGCACCTAAGTTTAGAGAAAAATTAAGCCATGTAAAATATGTTATTATTGATGAAATCCATTCATTAGCTGATAACAAAAGAGGGGTTCATTTAAGTTTATCTCTAGAAAGATTACATCATTTAATTGGTGGTTTTACACGTATAGGATTATCTGCAACTGTAAGCCCTCTTGAAGAAGTTGCTAAATTTCTAGTTGGATATGAATATGGTATTGAACGGGACTGTTTAGTAGCTAGTGTAAATTATCTAAAAGAACTGGATATGGAAGTAATATCACCAGTAAGCGATATTGTATTAGCAGATGATGAAGATACAAGATTAGCTACTTATGATATCCTAGATGATTTGATACAAGAAAATAAAACAACTTTAATCTTTACAAATACCCGAAGTGGTACTGAAAGATTTGTATATAATCTTAAGACCATGTATCCTTCCCATTATAATAGCAATAACATAATGGCTCATCATTCATCCTTATCTAAAGAAGTTAGATTGGAAACCGAGAATAAATTAAAAAATGGAGAACTTAAATGTGTAATTTCCTCCACATCCCTAGAACTGGGGATAGATATAGGATATATTGATTTGGTAGTGCTCATTAACTCACCGAAATCTGTTTCAAGAGCACTACAAAGAATTGGAAGAAGCGGACATAGACTACATGAAAAATCCAAAGGAAAAATAATTGTAACAGATAGAGATGACCTTGTTGAATGTTCTGTTCTCCTGAAAGATGCCAAAGAAGGAAAAATAGATAAAATCAATATTCCTAAAAACTGCCTTGATGTTTTAGCACAGCACATTTATGGAATGGCAATCGAAAACCCATGGGATATTGATTATGCTTATGATGTAATAAGAAAAAGTTACTGCTATAAAGATCTTACAAGAGATGATTATGAAGATGTTTTAAGTTATATGGCTGGAGAATATTCTGAACTTGAAGAAAGATATGTCTATGCTAAAATATGGATTGATTATAAAGAGAACACCTTTGGAAAAAGAGGAAAACTAGCTAGAGCTCTTTATTCAACTAATATCGGAACAATACCTGACAGTTCAGGAGTTCTTGTTAAATGTGATGGTGAAACAGTTGGAAAAATTGAAGAAGATTTTATGGAAAGATTGAAAAAAGGAGACACATTCGTTTTAGGAGGAAACACCTACAGATTCAACTATGGAAAAGGAATGACAATAAATGTTTCACCAGCTAGTGGACCACCTACCATCCCTTCCTGGTTTTCACAGCAATTACCTCTTTCATTTGATTTAGCTATGGATATTCAGAGATTTAGAGCACATATGGATTCTAAATTCCAGTACAGAAGAAGCAAAGAAGAAATAATGGAATTCATCCATGAATACTTGTATGTTGATGATTTTGCAGCTAATTCAATCTATGAATACTTTGTTGAACAGTACAAATATGCAAAAATCCCAAGTAACCGTAAAATGCTTATTGAATATTATACTGGATTTGGAGGTAAAAAATTCGTAATATTCCATAGTTTATTTGGAAGAAAAGTTAATGATGCCTTATCACGAGCGACTGCTTACTTGGTAGCAAAAAGATATAATGCCAATGTTACCATATCAATTTCAGACAATGGATTTTATTTAAGTTCTGATGGTAAAATTGGAGGTCTTGAATCCTTTAGAGAATTAACACCTGAAAACTTTAGAAATATTTTAACACAGTCATTAAGTAAAACTGAAACATTAGCTAGTAGATTCAGACATTGTGCTGGTCGTTCTTTAATGACACTTAGACGATACAAAGGAAAATCAAAATCTGTTGGACGTCAACAAGTAAGAGGAAAAATATTGCTTAAATTTGTTGAAGAAATGGATGATAACTTCCCAATACTTTCAGAAGCACGAAGAGAAACATTGGAAGATTATATGGATGTTGAAAATGCAGAAAAAGTTATTCAATGGATAGCTAATGAAGAAATGGAGATAAAAGTAATAAATACAGTAATTCCAACTCCTTTTGCATTTAATCTTGTTTCACAAGGATATTTAGATGTATTAAATCAGAATGATAAAGCAGAATTTACAAAACGTATGCATAAAGCAGTGTTAGATAAAATAAAATCCAAATTAGAAGATGAATACTACTAAGTGATAACATGAAAACATTAATAGTCTATTATTCTAGAACTGGAAATACAGATAAAATAGCTAAGATAATTCAGGAAAAACTAAACTGCGATATAGAAAGAATAACTGATAATGACAAATATAAAGGAATCTTAGGGTTTATTAAAGGAGGTTTCAATGCAGTTAGCGGTCGTGGAACCACTATTAATCAATGCAGTAAAAATCCTGAGGAATATGACTTAATTATTATTGGAACTCCTGTTTGGGCAGGAACCTTAGCCGTACCTGTAAACACTTACATAATACAGAACAGAGAAAAGTTTAAAAGAAAAATAGCTTGTTTTACTACATGTGGCTCAAGCGGTTATGAAGAAACAGTGAAAGAAATATCTAAAAGATGTGAAAAAAGTTTATCTGCAACATTATCTATAACAGAAGCTGATTTAAATAATCCTAGTGAAAAAATAAATACTTTCATAAACAAAATTAAAAATTAGTCTTTTAATAAATAAAAAGGTGAATAAAATGACTAAATGGAGTGCCGTAATAGTCGGATTTATATTAGCAGTAATTGTAAAAACTTTTTTTGCAAATTATGAGTTTTTAGGACTGTTGATGGTTGGATTTATAGTTGGTGCATTAGCTAGAGAAGGAATCTTTGGAGGAATATGGAATGCAGCTGTTGCAGGAGCATTTGGAACCATAGTTTGTGCTATAATATTTGTAATTATGGCTACTTTTGGTGGAGCATTAATCGGATTGTTTGGAGGCCTTATAGGATTTACAGTATCTGGTATTTCCACTATATTCATAGTCATTGGTAATTTAATTTATTATGCGATTGTAATGGGAATCGCTGGAGGCGTTGGAGGAGCAATAACTTCCAGAAATTAAATTGGAGATTATAAAATGAAAGAAATGTTAAATGAAATCGATTGGAAATCATTAATATTTGGAGCTGCATTTTGTGCAGTTATAGCTATGTTCGGTTCTAGTCCTGGACTTGAAATATTAGCTCCATTTGCATCTGTTGGATTATTGTATATTGGATATAAAGGAAAAAATTTAACTTATGGTACAATTTTAGGAGCTATAGGTGCAATACCATTATTTTTAGTAGCAATGTATGGTGGGCTTGGATCATTTACAATAACTTCAACAACAGTTGTATTAATATTAATAAGCTGTTTAATAATTGGAGCACTCCTTGGATTTGTTGGAGCACTTTTCCATAAAAACTATATAAAAACAAAAAAAGCAAAAGAACAACGTGGAAAAAATAAGAAAAATAAAAAATAAGAAAAAATAATGATTTTATGTTATTATTTTTTCTAATTCATCTCTTTCTAGTGCTTTTTTAATTTCAACAGAAATTCTTCTTCCCATACTCATTGGTTTACCATGTGTAAGGTAACTGTAAGGAGAACTATCCATAAATGTATTAGTACCACCATCAGTTCTTGCACTTATTTCAAAACAAATTACTTCTAAATTATCATTAACCAATGTTTGCATACAGAATGGACCATTCATACCAGGAGCAACTAATTTTTTAGCACTTTCCACTAATTTGTCACCCATTTCGAAAACTTGAGGTAATAAAGATTCTCTAATAACTGCTGGGTGATTTCCAGTAACTACATATGAAGGGCTTAAATCAATATCTAATTGATCTTTTGCAGGCATTCTTACATATCCATCAATACTAGATTCATATCTTGTATCCATACCCATTACTTCAACTTTATCATCTAAAGCAGAATAGAAATAATGTATACAATAGTTACATCCTGAAACATACTCTTCAATGTGTGCATTAGCTACATCTTTATCTTCAAGCCAACCACGTTCTTTCATTGCATCTATTTTCTTATCAAACTCTTCTGGTGAAGATGCAACAAAGTATCCTCTTCCACCTCTAGCACCAGGGAATTTAACCATTACTGGCCTGTCAATATCAGCTGGACTATCATATTTGAAAGGAATTCTTACTTCACCATCAACTAAAAGTTGTCTTTCTTTATCTCTTTCTGCTTCCCACCTTAAAATATCCCTATTCCCAAACATAGGCACATTAAACTTATCTTCAACATTATCAAGGCCTGCATAAGCAACAAAAGAACCATGAGGCACTACAATAGCATTCATATCTCTTAATTGTTGTTGAACATCCTCATTAACAATGTCTTTAAACTGATCAACAATAATATATTCATCTGCTACATCAAAACGTTGATAAGGAACTTCTCTTCCTTTTTCACAAACAACAGCAGTTCTAAATCCTTCATCTTTTGCTCCTCTTAAAATATGTAATGAAGTGTGACTACCTAGAGTAGCAATTGTAATATTTTCCTTATCATAGTTCTTTAAAATCTCCAAAATATCCTCTTTTTTTACTTCACCCATCATTATCTCTCCATGAAAAGTATAATATTAAATATTATCTTAACAACTTATAATAGTTTTTATTTAATTATTTAAAAAAATTAATTAAATGATATAATATGCAATGAAAAGATTTAAAAAAGCTGAATAAAATCCTTAAAAACTAGTGAATAAACATATATAATATTGCTTTAAAAAATAATAACATAAATTTTTATTAGGATACAAAGATTATGTTAATTGGACTAATATCAGATACACACATTCCAGACAGAATGAGAGAGCTTCCAGAAAAAGTATTTGAAGCTTTTAAAGATGTTGAAATGATTTTACATGCTGGAGATGTAACTTCACAAGAAGTTATTGAAAAATTAGAAGAAATAGCACCAGTAACAGCCATACAAGGAAATACTGATAGAATAGTTGGATTGAACTTGCCTAAAACAGCTGTTGTTGAAGCTGAGGAACTTAAAATAGGAGTAATACATGGTGAAGTTTATCCAAGAGCAGATACCCAACAATTACATTATCTTGCAAAACAATTAGATGTGGATATTCTTGTAAGTGGACATTCACATCAGCCAAAAGTAGAGAAAGTGGAAGATGTGCTTTTGATAAATCCTGGAAGTCCAACTGTTCCAAGATTAGCAGATAGAACTGTCATGATACTTGAGATTAATAAAAAAGAAGTGGATGTGGAATTAGTTAAAGTTGGAAGTCCAATCTGTAGTTCTCTAGATTTAACAAGATTTAAACATTAGGTGTAAACATGTCAGATAGTTGGCAACATGAAAGAAAAAATGACCCTTATTATAAAAAAGCCAAACAAGAAGATTATCGTTCAAGAGCATCATATAAACTTAAACAGTTAAATAAAAAGTTTAAATTAATTAAAAGTGGAAATACTGTCGTGGATTTAGGAGCTGCACCTGGCGGGTGGTCTCAAGTAGCTTTAGAAATAGTTGGAGAAGAAGGCCTAGTCGTTGGTGTTGATTTAAATAGAATTAGGCGTTTTCCAGAAGAAAACTTCTATGGGATAAGAGGAGATTTTACAACAAAAGAAGTGCAGGATAAAATCATTGAATTATGTGGTGGAAAAACACAGGTTTTAATTTCTGATGCATCACCATCCCTAACAGGTATTAAAAACCTTGATCAGTTAAGATCTATTGATTTAATAAATGTAGTTATTGAAATAGCTAACATCATTTTAGAAGAAAAAGGAAATTTAGCTATGAAAGTATTCCAAGGTCCTGAATATAAACAGATGCTAAACCAACTTAAAAAACAGTTTAGACAAGTAAAAACTACAAAACCCCCATCATCACGTAAAAAAAGTTCAGAAATGTATGTTGTTGGATTAGGTTTTAGACCAAAATAATAAAAAAAATAAAAAAATAATATTTAAAGATTGTTATATGCTTCAGTAGCTTTATTTAATTGTTGAGTAGCGAAATCTAACCTACTATCAACTTCATTTGATGGTTTATTCGAATCTAATGCACTTTGAACATTCTCAATAGCCGAATTTGCACGAGTAAGTTCAAGTCTTGCATTATTATATTCCTCCACAGCTGCAGTATCAGAGCTACCTGCATATGAAGATTTAATACTATCAAACTGTGATTCTAACGAAGAATATGAAGATTTTAGATTAGCTAATTCATCATATTGATTACCAGAAGCTATTTCATTGGTAAATCCTGATGAAACCATACTAAATCCAACATAAGCTACAACAATAACTGTTAAAGCAACCATTATAATTCCTACAACAGAAATAAGCATAGAAGTGGATTTAAATAATGATAATCTTGATTTTCTCATAATAATCCCAAAAAAATGCAACTATTATAAAAATATAATAATACTATATATACTAATAATTTTATTTAAACTTTACTTGAAGTTCATCCCTTATGTTAAGTTTTTTAAGTATTAGAAATAATAACTAATGATTGATGAGTACAAGTACAACTAAAATCGGAACATCAGTTGCAAAATTCGAAGAATTTTTCTCAACAATATACAAAGACCAATTATTTGAAACACTTGAGAAATATCCTGATGAAAGATCACTAGAAATTGATTACAATAATCTAGAAATGTTTGATCCAGATTTAGCGGATTTATTAATTGAAAAACCACAGGAGATATTAGATGCTGCAACTAATGCAATAAAAAATATTGACCCTTTAGTAAAAGATGTGGATATAAATCTTAGAATTGCAAATTTAACTAATATTATTCCTTTAAAAACCCTTTTAAGTAAATATATTGGAAATTTTGTTGCTGCTGATGGTATTGTAAGAAAAACAGATGAAATAAGACCAAGAATTGAAACTGCAGTATTTGAATGTAGAGGATGTATGAGACTTCATGAAGTTGAACAGAGCTCTGACAGCAGAATTGTTGAACCTTCATTATGTAGTGAATGTGGTGGAAGATCATTTAGATTACTTCAAGAAGAATCAAAATATATTGATACTCAAACTGCAAGAATGCAAGAACCATTAGAAAACTTATCTGGAGGTACTGAACCAAAACAGATGTTAATGATTCTTGAAGATGATTTAGTAGATAAATTAAATCCAGGAGATAAAGTAAGAATTACAGGTACTTTAAAAACATTTAGAGAAGAACGTAGTGGGAAATTTAAGAATTATATCTATGTAAATCACATTGAGCCTTTAGAACAGGAATTTGAAGAACTTCATTTGACACCAGAGGATGAAGAAGAAATTATTGAATTATCTAAAGATCCGAATATTTATGACAAAATTATCAAATCAACTGCACCTTCAATTAAAGGATACCGTGATGTAAAAGAAGCTATTGCACTTCAATTATTTGGTGGTTCCGCAAAACAGCTTGCAGATGAAACTAGATTAAGAGGAGACATACATATCCTAATTGTAGGGGATCCCGGTATTGGTAAATCCCAAATGCTTAAATATGTTTCAAAATTAGCTCCAAGAAGTATTTATACAAGTGGTAAAGGTACAACTGGAGCAGGGCTAACAGCAGCTGCAGTAAGAGACGAATTAGGTGGATGGTCTTTAGAAGCAGGTGCATTAGTTCTTGGGGACCAGGGAAATGTTTGTGTTGACGAACTGGACAAAATGAGATCTGAAGACAGATCAGCACTTCACGAAGCTTTAGAACAGCAAACAGTAAGTATTGCAAAAGCAGGAATTATGGCTACTTTAAATTCAAGATGTTCTGTTCTTGCAGCAGCAAACCCTAAATTTGGTAGGTTTGACCGTTTTAAATTACTAGCTGAGCAAATTGATTTACCATCTCCAATTTTATCTCGTTTTGATTTAATATTTGTTGTTGAAGATAAACCAAGTATTAAAAACGATTCAGAATTAGCTGACCATATTCTTGAAATACACCAGTCAAATGAAATTAATTATGAAATAGAACCAGAACTTCTCAGAAAATACATTGCTTATGCTAGAAAGAACGTTAATCCTAGATTAACTGATGAAGCAAACACTGTTTTAAAAGAGTTCTATGTATCTACAAGAAACAGTGGTCAGGATGAAGAAGGACCAGTGCCAATTACTGCAAGACAATTAGAAGCTATTATTCGTTTAGCAGAAGCTAGTGCAAAGATTAGGCTTAAAGAAACTGTAGATAAAGAAGATGCTGAAAAGGCAGTTCGCCTACAATTAGCATGTCTTAAAGAAGTAGGTATTGACCCTGAAACTGGTGAAATAGATATTGATAAAGTTGAAGGAAGAACACCAAAATCTGATAGAGACAAATTACAGAGAGTCCTTGAGGAAATTGAATTACTTGAAGAAGAATATGGTGGACAAGCCCCAACCAATGTTTTAGCATCTAATATGGCTGATAAATATGATATCAGCGAAGAAAAAGTTGAAAACATAATTAGAAACTTAAAACATAAAGGAATTATCTACGAACCAACAAGTGGATATCTTAAAAGAGCATAATCCACTTCTTTTTTATTTTTTTCATAGCTGACTAGCTATTAATTTTTAATTTTTTAGAATTTAATTTAAAGATAATATTATAAATGATTAAAAATAAATTAATAATATTATAATTATATTTAATTATTTATTTTTACGGAGAGATAATATGGATGAATATGAAAAATTATTAAATAGAGCAATTGACCAATTACCTCCTGAAGTATTTGAAAACAAAAGATTCAAAATTCCTAAAGCTTACTCCGATATTCAAGGGAACAGAACTTTTATTAAAAACTTTAAGGATGTTGCTGAAGGTTTAAATAGAGACCCTCAACATTTATTAAAATTTTTATTAAGAGAATTAGGTACTGCAGGAAACTTAGAAGGTGGAAGAGCAATCTTACAAGGTAAATTTACCCATTACCTAATTAATGAAAGATTAGAAGATTATGTAGAAAGATATGTTATCTGTCATGAATGTAATAGACCAGATACTAGAATTATAAGAGAAGGTAGAATATTCTTATTAAAATGTGCAGCATGTGGTGCTACAGCTCCATTAAAACCATTATAAGACTATTTTACTTAATTTTACTTTTTTTAAGTGACTACTATGTTTTGCCCAGAATGTGGAAGTACTGATAAAAAAATGGTTGGTGATGTATGCATTGACTGTTTTTTAAAGGACTACACAATGCTTACAATTCCTGAAAAGATTGAAGTTACAATATGTAGCCATTGTAACAGTAAATTAGAAGAAGGAAAATGGAGTGAATCTAATTTACCTGAAGAAGAAATTATCTACCGCGCATTAGAAAGAAACATAACTATTGATGATCTTGTTGAAAATGAACTTATTGACCTTGAAATTGATCAAATGAAAGGAACAATAGCTGAGTGTTATGTTGAAGCCACTGGCGAAGTCTATGGTAAAGAAATCAGTGAAAGTCATGATGTAGATGTTAGAATATTGAAAACCGTATGTCCAACATGCAGTAAACTTCAAGCAGGATATTATGAATCTGTAATTCAATTTAGAGCAGATGAACGTGAACTCCATAAATGGGAATGTGAAAAAGCAGATGAAATTGTTGAAAGAACACTAATTAAACAAAGCAAAAGTGATAAATTAGCTTATTGTCCTCAGATAGCTAAATTGAAAGAAGGTTATGATTACTATATTGGATCTCTCAAATCTGGAAGAAAAGTAGCTAATGCTCTTAAAGATGAATTTGGAGGCCATATAAAAGAATCACCTCGTCTCATTAGTGAAGATAAATCAACTGGAAAAGGCCTTTACAGGATTTGGATTTCAGTGAGAATTCCTAAATTTGAAGAAGGTGATTTTATCAAGTATGAAAATAACATACTTCAAGTAAAAGACATTGGTAAAAACAGAGTAGTAGCTATTAATCTTGAAAATGATAAAAAACATACAATCCCCTGGAAAGACACCGAAGAGATCGAAGTAGTTAAAAAAGAAGAAGACATAGAAACTACATCAATTATTTCCAAATCTCCAACAACTATTCAGATATTAGACCCTGTTGATTATTCAGTTATTGATTTAGAAATTAAAGAATCAACAAAAAATGCACAAATTGGAGATGAAGTTAAAATAATCAAAATTAACAATTATGTTTATCTACTAAATTAATTAAGTGATAAAATGGATATAGAAGAAAAAATTCAATTAATTGAGCAAGGAACCTTAGAAGTTATAGATAAAGAAGAATTGAAAGACGTTCTTAAAAAAGAACAACCTATAGCTTATACTGGATATGAACCATCAGGAAAAATCCACTTAGGTCATGCAGTAACAGTTCAAAAACTTAAAACTCTTCAAAAATTAGGATTTAAAATTAAAATCCTCCTTGCTGATTATCATGCATTTTTAAATGGAAAAGGAACTGTAGAAGAAATAGCTGAAACAGCAGAATACAATAAGAAATGTTTTGAAGCATTAGGATTAGATGAAACAACTGAATTCGTTTATGGTTCTAGTTTCCAGTTAGATCCTGATTACACCACTAAAGTTTACCAATTAGCTACCATGACCACTTTAAAAAGAGCAAAAAGAAGTATGGACCAAGTAAGTCGTCATGATGATAATCCAAAAGTAGCTAGTGTAATTTATCCAATAATGCAGACTGTAGATATGGCTGCTTTAGAAGTTGATGTTGCATTAGGTGGAATGGAACAGAGAAAAATACAAATGCTTGCAAGAGAAAATCTAGAAAAAATCGATGAAAATGTTCCTGTTTGTATCCACACTCCATTATTACATGGTCTTGATGGAGATGCAAAAATGTCTTCAAGTAAAGGAAACTTTATTGCTGTTGATGACAGTGTTGAAGACATTACCAAAAAAATCAATAAAAGTTACTGTCCTCAAGGTGAAATTGAAGATAATCCAATGATTGAAATAGCTGAAACCTTTGTTTATCCAAATCAGGAAAAATTATTAATTAAAAGACCTGAAAAATTTGGTGGAGACATTGAGCTTACACATGATGAATTAATTGAAAACTTCAAGAATGGAGATTTACATCCAATGGATTTAAAAACTGGAATCAAAGACTTCTTAATTGAATATTTAGCTCCAGTAAGAGAATACATGGAGGAATAAAAATGCCACATGTAGACGAATTTGAAATGGGATTGCCAAATGGTGTTGGGGAGCAAATGCTCGCACATGCTATTGAAAAATTTGATGTGAAATTAGAACATACTGAATATGGTCCAAAACTCATTGGACAATATGAAGAACTTGAACGTGTCCGTGAATTTTTCACAGATGCTATTAGTAAACGTTTAAATGAATTAGAAGAAGAATAATCCTTCTAATTTCTACTTTTTTAAGGTATTTGACTGCTGCAAATTCCAACATAAGATGCTACTGCTTTTTTAATATCTGAGGATACTTTATTTATTCCATTATTTGCATCAATAATTTCATAATTAAATTCTTTTATAACATCAAGATAGTTTTCTTTAACTTTATTTAAGAATTCCTCATTTTCAAAGCTATCTTCACCATCACATCGTTTAACAGAAGTAGCTACATCCAAATCAAGCAATAAAACTAAATCTGGTTTTTTTGCATATTTATTAATTTCATTAATCCAGTCTTTAGGTTCCTGATAAGCCAAACTTGAGATAAATGATCTATCAGAGATAATAATCTTATTTTCATCATTTAACTTATCCATTATGAGCATCCTATCTGCAGCAAATAAAAGGCCTAATGTCTTTTGCATATCCTCAGTTGTAGCATTATCATAAGTTAATAATTCACGAATAAGTTTTCCTACTTTAGAGTCAGTTGGTTCAACTAATAACTCCACTTCTAACCCATTTTCTTCTAACCATTCTTTTAATAATTGAATTTGGCTTGATTTACCTGCCCCATCAATTCCTTCAAAAACAATATACATAATTTACACCATTAAAATAAAAATACATAATATTATTAGTTAATATCTTATTTTCAATAAATTAAATTTATTATTTTTCAACTAAAAAGCTCTCATTAAGTTGATAACTAATTTAAAATACTACTAAAAACAAAAATGATATTGATTAAATTTTATGGGAAGTTACATAATGGTTTTAACTGAATTATTAGCACCAGCAGGGTCTTATGATGTTCTTATTACTGCAGTTAATGCAGGAGCTGATGCTGTTTACATAGCTGGTCAAAGATATGGTGCCAGAGCCTTTGCTAAAAATTTCACAATTGAAGAAATGAAAAAAGCAGTGAAATATGCTCATTTAAATGGCTCCACAATACATGTTACTGTTAATACATTAGTGAATGATTTTGAACTTGGGGATGTTATTAGCTATTTATTCCTATTATATAAAATAGGGGTTGATGCAGTTATTGTTCAGGATTTTGGAATAGTAGAATTATTAAAAAGTTTAATTCCTGATTTAGAAATCCACGCATCAACACAAATGGCATTGAATAATTACAGCTCTGTAAAATGGGCAAGTAAAAACAATATTTCAAGAGTAGTTCTACCTCGTGAGATTAATCTCCAACAAATATCTCAAATTAAACAACAGCTAAAAAAAGATGAGATAGATATGGAACTTGAGGTATTTGGACATGGAGCTCTTTGTTATTCCGTATCTGGAAATTGTTACATCTCTTCTTATAACAGCGGACGTAGTGGAAACAGAGGTGCCTGTGCACAGCCTTGCCGTAGAGAATATAAACTAAAATACAGAGGATATAATGTTGGAAATGGTTTTCTTTTATCAACCCATGATCTTGCAACATATGACCATCTAAAAGAGATTTCAGATGCTGGCGTAACTTCCTTAAAACTTGAAGGTAGAATGAAATCTGTAGATTATATTGGAACTATTGTAAACAGTTATCGTAATCTTTTAGATGGAAAAGAAGGAGATTATGGTAAAAACCTTCATTTAGTATTTAACCGTAAATTTACTGATGGATACTTATTAGATGAAAACCCCGGAGATGTGATGGGTAGAGAAGCATCTGGACATGAAGGATTATACATTGGAGATATTACTAATATTGATGGAACCAAAGTAACAATCCAAGTTAAAAATAAAGAAAATTACATCCCATTAGAAATTGGAGATGGAATTGCTTTTAAATATAATGGAAAAATTAAAGGAATCTATTTAGATGAAATAATAAAACAAGATGAAAATGAAATAATCATCAATACAACACGTCTTCTTAAAGAAGGTACTGAAGTATTTATCAGCTATTCAAAATCAATACATGAAGACTTAAAAAAATATCAGCAGGAAAAAATAACACCTAATATACCTGTAAATTTAAGTTTAACATGGAATGAAGATTTAAACCTTTATGTAAAAGTTACATTTGACATAGATGGTACTCCAGTGAAATTTAGATATAAAGCAGAAGGAATATTTGAAAAAGCTCTTAAAAGACCCATCACAGAAGATACAATTAAAGAACAGCTATCAAAAACTGGAGGAACTCCATTTTACATAGAAAATATTGAGGTAACTGATTTACCTGAAAATATCTTTACTCCAATTGGAAAATTAAATGAAGTTAGAAGGAATATACTAAATAAAGCAGAGGAAATTTTAATTAATCATTATATTCCTACTAAAAAAGAGTTAAAATCCATTAGAAAAAATATTATTCAGTTTATTGAAGAACATAGGGAATTTGAAAATGATTCCATTAATACAAACCCTGAACTTTCAATATTTATTGATGATTTAGAACAGTTAAATGCAGTATCTGGATTTAACCTTAAGAGAGTGTACTTTGATGGAAACTGCCTTTATAACAATCAAAAAGATTACTATGAGAATATTCCGAATCTTTTAGAGGAAGCTTCATTAATTGCACCTCAAAGTGAACTAGTATGGGTTTTATCATCATTTATAAGTGAAGAAGAAGCTATTAAATGCAGTGAAATCGTGAAAGAACTTGAAAATAAGGGAATTATTATTTCAGTTATGGGAGATTTCCCTGCAATGAAAGAAATTTTCAACTGTCCAATTTATGGAAATCATAACTTAAACATCTGGAACAGCTATTCTGTTAAAAGCCTTGCAAATTCCGGTTTTAATGGTTTAATATTATCTTCAGAATTATCAAAAGATGAGATTAAAGAAGTTATTAAGAAAAAAGATTCCAATATTGATTTAGAACTTATTGTAAATGGAAATCTTGAAGTAATTGTGACTAAAGATGATTTTTCAAATTTAAATGAAGGAAAAGACTTTATTATTTCAAATAATGCAGATTATGCAATACTTGAAGATAAAAAACGTAAAAAATTCAAATATAAAGTCTCATTTGACTACAATAAACAGAGCCACATCATTAACAAAGACTGTTTATGTTTAATTGAAGAAATGAATGAAATTAAAGATTTGGGTCTTGACTCTTTAATTCTTGACTGCAGATATTCCAATCCAGAATACACTAAAAAAATTGTATCTATCTATAATGATGCTCTTAAAGACAGAAATGATGAAGAATTAACTAAATACAAATACCAAATTATGGATTTCTCACATTCCTATATTAACAAAGGAAATTTTATTGAAGGAAGACTTCACGAAGATAAAGAAAGGAAAAATGAATATGAAATTGCCTGAATTACTTGCACCAGTTGGATCAATGGACCATCTTCAAATAGCAATTAATGCTGGAGCCAGTTCAATATATTTATCTGGAAAAGAATATGGAGCCCGTAAGTTTGCAGAGAACTTTACATTAAATGAAATAGAGCAAGCAGTAAACACTGCACATCTATACAATGTTAAAGTTTATGTTACTGTAAACACATTAATTAAGGAAGATGAAATAGAAAACGTGCTTAATTACCTAAATAAACTACATGAAATAGGTGTTGACGCAGTATTAGTTCAAGATTTAGGATTAGTTGAACTGATAAACAAACATATTCCAAAACTAAAAATTCATGCATCAACACAAATGAACCTTGAAAATCAAGATAAAATTGATTATATTGAATCTAAAGGTGTTAAAAGAATTGTTCTTCCTCGTGAAATGAGAAAAAAAGAAATAGAAAATATAAAAACCAATATGGAACTTGAAATATTTGCTCATGGAGCTTTATGTTTCTCATATTCAGGACAATGTTTAATGTCTAGCTTTAAAGGTGGCAGAAGCGGAAACAGAGGAACTTGTGCTCAACCATGCAGGCAAAAATATAAAACTAACTTCCTAAACTATCATGACTACTACTTATCACCTAAGGATCTTTGTTTAATCAACAAACTAGAAGAAATAAGTAAACTAAATATAAGCTGCATTAAAATTGAAGGCAGAATGAGAAATAAAGAATATTTAGCTATTGTAATAAGCGAATATAGAAAAGCACTAAATAAATTAAAAAGTCATAAAAAATACAGCAGCGAATTAATAAATCTCGTATTTAATAGAGGATTTACAGAAGGACAGTTTAGCTATAATTCTTCTAGAAGTTTACGTGCAGGACATTTAGGTTTAAAAATAGGAAAGATAATTAACCAGGAAAAGAATCAGCTTGCAATAAAAGTTAATGATGATTTAAAAATTATTCCTGAAAAAGGAGATGGATTGTTAATACATAAAAATAAAGAGGACTGTGGATTTGAAATATCTAAAAATCCTCTATTAACCACTTTAAATCATTATAAAAAAGGTAAAAACAAAGCTATTAAGGATATCACTAGAAAAAATAAAGTTCTTTTAATCAAGCAAGTTAGAGAAAATAAAAGAATTCCAGAAAATTTAATAGGTGCAGAAGTATTTCTAAGTAAAAGAAATAAGATATCCAAAATAACAAAAGAAATCGAACATAAAGGAAACAGTTACATTAAATCCAAACTGACATTGACCTTTTCAGTTAGAAAAGAATATCCTCATCTTAAAGGAATCTTAAAACTTGCAAATAATAAAGAGATTACTGCTGAAGTAAGTGGAAATCATCCTTTTGAACAACCATTGAAAAAAGCAGTAAGTGTAGAAACAATTAAAAAACAATTATCTAAATTAGACAATTATCCTTTTGAAATAATCCAGATGAATATTAATTATCATGGAAATTTATTCATACCACTAAGTGAAATTAACAAATTAAGAAGAGATCTCTTAGCAAAACTGGAAAATAACCTTATAAACAGTTATAAACATGAGGTAACACCAATAAAACTTGATAAAAAAGAAAAAATAGAAGAAAATAAAGCACCAACACTTTCAGTTTATACAACAAATTTAAATCATTTAAAAGAATTGAAAAATGTTGAAAGAGTTTATTTAGAAATACCTGCCGATACTTCTTCACAATTAGATAAAATAAACATCAGTTATATGGTTAATTTCCTTGAAAAAGCATTAGAAATAAGTACAAATAAAGATTATGAATTAATCTGGAAATGGCCAGATATTACTCATGAAAATTTATTAAAAGCATTAAATCAAGTTAAAGGAATATTAAATAAAAAACATATTCCTATTGAAACAATGAGTTCTAATTTTAAAGGAGAATATGGATCTTCTGCATTAAATATTGCAAATAGTGAAACAGTTGAAAGTTTAAGTCAATATAAACTTTTAACATTATCCCTAGAACTTAGAAAAAAAGATTATGAAGACATAATTAAAAATATATCAGACTCATCAAAAGTTGAGATTGTAGTCCAGGGCAATGTTGAGCTAATGAAAACAAGACAGAATATATTAAACAGGAATGAATCAAAGAAAATAGGAAATAATGAGTTGATATTAATAGATAATAAAGGAAATTCATTCTCAACCTATAAAAGTATTTCAAATGAAGAAATTACAATCATAAACAATGAAGAATTATCTTTACTTAAAGAAATACCTCATTTAATTGATATTGGATATAAAAACTTTGCAATTGATGCAAGATGGAAAGATAACCAATATATAGGTATTGCGGATGTTTATTTAGATGCAATAAACAATGGAAAAGTAAACATTAAAAAATTAAATAAATATTCTAAGTTTAATACAAAAGGTAACTACTAATAGTTTTCAATTGCTCTAGGAAAATTTGGATATTAAATTATTAAAAATATTATAATTCACAATAAAGGGGTTTGGAAATGGAAGGAGAGAAGATAACATTGCAAGAAATAAAAGGAATCGGAACAAAAATGTCTGAAAAAATCATAAGAAGTGTTGGAGGTGAAGAAAACCTTCAAAAAATAATTGAAAATCAGGACATTGAAAAGTTAATGAACATTGATGGAATTAGCCATAGAAAAGCTATTGAAATTATGAACACCTTACAAAATAAACCCCAATATGAATTTATAAAAAGTGAAAGAGCAATGGAACTCTATGAAGATATTATTAATAAAATAATTGCTTATTCCAATACAAAATACTCCAAAAATAGAATAATGCTCCTTTCTCCATCAAAAAATAAAAAAGAAATAGAAAAACAGTTATCTTTTACAATGGAAGCCAAAGAAAAAGTATCTAAACTACCAATAATAAAATTAAGAGGATTAATGAAAAATTTAAAAGAAATTGAGGAACCTAAAGCAGAATATGATCCTAGTAAAGCAATACTTGTTGAAACAGAAGAAGATAACTCCTATTTATGTGATTTAGGCCTCAATCAATACTATCCAATTATTACAGCTAGTGAAAGTTCATTAATGCATGAAGAATTATTGAGCTATGATTTAATTATTTATGTGTATTCACAAGGAGTTCTTGATTTAGAAGGGATGCCAAATATTGTAATGATAAGTATTGATGATAATGACTATGAAATAGTGCCTGAAAAAATAATAAACTTCTTTACAACAAATCAGGAATTATTCGAAAAAGTTCATGAAATACAAAAAATTAGGAATAAGGAAACAGTTTTAGGAGAAATTATTCCAATAATCAATGAATTAAATGTAATCAATAAAAGAGAAATTGATATTGATGAATTAGTGAATAATTTAAAGAAAGATATGGATAAAGAATTGGAAACAGCTATTCAGGATGTGGACCTTGAAGGAGATGAAATATTAAACTTATTAAATAACAACTTCCCACCTAAGATTAATGAAATATTTGATGAGATAATAAATAAAAGGAAGAAAATTATTAAAGAAGAAACAGGGCTTGACTTTGATCCATATCTTAAAAAGTATCCAATAGAAATAGATGATATGGAACTGGAAAGAGTGAAATTAGAACAAAGTTCCAAAAAAGAGAATGATATATACGAAACCAAAAAAACAGCAGCTATCCAATTAAATGCAATAAAAGAAGAAGTTATAAAAGAAGTAAATGATGTAATTAAGTTTGATTATGAGTTTACTCTTGGAAGCTTTGCATATGAATATAATTTAAATGCTCCAATATTTGGAGAAAATATTGATTTAAAAGGAGCACTACATTTAGAATTGGCTCTAAAAAGAGAAAACGAAAATGTGCAGAAAATAGATTATTCTTTAACCCAAAATGAGAATATTGCTCTTTTAACTGGAGCAAATAGTGGGGGAAAAACAACACTTCTTGAAACTTTAACTCAAATATCCATAATGGCACAAATGGGGCTTCCAGTTAGTGCTGAATATGCAGAAATCAAATTATTAGATGAAATATATCATTTCTCTAAAAAAAGATCCCTAGATGCTGGTGCATTTGAATCATTCTTAAATGTATTTATTCCAATAGTAACAACAGATAGTGAAAAATTAGTTTTACTTGATGAATTAGAAGGGATAACAGAACTAGAAGCAGCAGTAAAAATTATATCTACATTTATAGACATGATAAAAGAATCAAACTCTTATGGAGTGATAGTAACCCATATGGCAAGGGAATTAATGAATTATACAGATATAAGAGTAGATGGTATTGAAGCAAAAGGATTAGATGAAAACTATAACCTAATTGTGGATAGAACACCAAAAATGAATTTCCTTGCAAAAAGTACCCCTGAATTGATTTTAAAAAGAATCTATGAAAAATCAGATGATAATTTAAAAGCAGTTTATTCAAGAATATTAGAAAAATTCTAATTAAAATAAGCTATTTTATAAAACAATTCTTTTTCTTTTTTTAAATAAAATGAATTCATCTCAAAGAAAGAATGAGATGAAACATTATTATATATTTTGCCCGTATACTAACTCTCATGAATCACAGGTAGATTACCCTTCCCTCCTCGAGCAACCCTCGAAACAGGCAACCTATCCAATGCTGGGTTTCTTAAAATCATAGATAGTACAAAACTAAATTCTCATAAAAGGACCGAAGGCATTAGACCTAAAAAAAAGATAATTGATATGTTTTTAATAGGATATGGTATTAATATATATAAAATTAGTATGTATATAATACTTTCCTAAATTTAATAAAAACTAGAAAATAAACAGATAAAAATAATATTTAATGAAATTGGGCTTGCAGCGAAATGAAATTCCCATAGAAAAACCATAGTACACAAACAAAACACAAAAAGACTTCACTTCTGGGATCGAAACGAGACCAGGTATAACCCTCATGCTATGACCGCAAAACCCAATAACAGAAAAAATAATGATAGTAAATTAGTAAAAATGAATAATGATAAATTTCTTTTATTGATGTATATATGAGATGGCTTGCAGCGAAATGAAATTCCCATAGAAAAACCATAGTACACAAACAAAACACAAAAAGACTTCACTTCTGGGATCGAAACGAGACCAGGTATAACCCTCATGCTATGACCGCAAAACCAAAGAATACACCAACAAAAGAAAAAATAATAATGATAAATAATTAAACCGCGACAATTTCACCCTAAACTGAATACACCTAACCAAACCATTATAAAGGTTTGTATTAATCTAAAGAAAAGAATAAAGAATATAGAAAAAATACATAAGTATTTTATCAATCTAAATTCGAAAATAATGCAAGCGAACAATTGGAAGCAGCGGACTAAACAACTCGGAAAAAAAACCTCGAAGCTCACATCCCTACCCCATCAAACAAGTCTTCTACTCGCGTTCTATAGCAATCTATT
>NZ_MZGU01000005.1 GCF_003111605.1 Methanobrevibacter woesei
AAAATAATCATTTTTATGAGAAAATAGGTAAAAATGGAGAACCTGTTTGCATTGATGATGAAATACCTTTCGATATTCCTGAAACATGGGAATGGTGCAGATTTGGTAGTGTTGTCAATTTTTCTATTGGAAAAACACCACAACGTAAAAACCCTGAATTTTGGGATAATGGAACTATTCCATGGGTTTCTATAAAAGATATGAATGACGGAGAGAAAATTAACAAAACAAAGGAAAAAATAAATTTAAATGCGTTGAAAAACTCTTTTAAAGGAGCTATTGTTCCAAAAAATACCTTATTAATGAGTTTTAAACTAACTGTTGGTAAAGTGTCTATTTTAGACATGAATGCAGTTCACAATGAAGCTATTATATCAATTAAACCATTTATTGATAAAAAATTTATTTTTCGTGACTTTTTATTATATATTTTACCATTAATATCCCAATCAGGAGATACAAAAAATGCTATAAAAGGAAAAACATTAAACTCAAAAAGTTTAAATAAATTACTTCTTCCTCTTCCACCATTATCCGAACAAAGAAGAATAATTAAAAAAATAAAAAAATTA